>JAEZBA010000615.1 GCA_023430245.1 Pseudomonadota bacterium | reverse complement strand
GGCGCCGGCGATGCAACGGGAAGCGATCACCCTGGGCTTCGTGGCCGCCATTCGGCTGGTCGCCGGCACCGGCAGGAGCGGCGCCGGTAATGAATGACGGCAAGCCTACAGGCTCGTCCTGATTGCCGTTGGCCTGCTGCGGCTGACGGCTCTCATGCTGGCGCGTGTCGTTCTGCCTGTTGTCGTGACGGTCCTGACGGTTGTCGCGATTGCGATCCTGCCGCGGCTGGAAATCTCCGCGCGGCTGATGGTCGCGCTGCTCGCGTGGCTGGTAGGGCTGCGCCTCGCGCGGCTGCTGTTGCTGATAGGGCTGCTCGCGCGGCGAATAGGGCTCCGAGCTGCCATAGTTCGGCTGCGAGTCGTCGTCGTCGAAGCTCTCGTCGTTGCTGCGCTGCTCGCCGCCTTCGCGCTGCTGGAATGGCTGGCTCTGGCGGAACTGCTCCTGCGCCGCCGCGATCAGACGGAAATAATGCTCGGCGTGCTGATAGTAGTTTTCGGCGGCCACCGGATCGCCGGATGCGGTCGCGTCACGCGCAAGCTGGATGTATTTCTCGGCAACGTGACTCGCGGTACCGCGGATCTTCACGTCAGGCCCGTTCGATTCGTAAACCCGGGTCAGCGGATTGTGGCCCTTGCCACCACCGCTGCGATTGTTACGACCCCGCATCCGATGCTTGTTCTGACCGTTTCTCATGGCTTGCCTGTTTGCCAACTCCTGATGCGCGGCCTGCGCCGCGTTGCCGATCACTCGAACTCAATTCATCGTGTCGCAACGACCCAGCTTCCACTCGCATGGGCGGCGGAACGCGTCCCCTTGGATCGCTATCGCTCCGACAGTTCTCAACCCCCGGCGCAACAACATGCGCCGCCTCTCAGCCGACGTGGATCGGGGCGCCGATGGTTCTATCGTCATCGGTCCGATGCTGCCGGAGCTGCACCCGATCAAATCGGCAAAATCGTCTTTTGTTCGGCCTTATTTCGTCGTTCGACCCGTTGTGTCGATCAATGCCCGTTCGGCTACACGCCCGTGATGCTGTTTTGCCGCCGCCTTCGCGGGAGCCGATTCGGGGAAGCCCTCTTCCCTCGGGAACCGCGCCCGGGCCTCAATTGGCGACCCTGCGTCAGGGCCGATATCTGCAGCGGAAGCTAGTCTGTCCGATCCGATAATCCAAGCGTTATTTTTGCGGGGCGGGATGCGGTCGGGGTATGGCAAATGGGCCGGTTTTCAACCGCTTAGAGTGTCCGGCGGCGGAAGCTGAGAGCCCGCTCGCGGCCCGACAGGTCGCGGTGGATCGCGGTCTGTTCCAGGCCGCCCCCGGTCAGGATGGCGGCCACGTCGCCGCTCTGACCGGCCCCGATCTCGACGATCAGGACGCCGTCATCGTGCAGCAGGTGGGGCGCCTCCCGCGCAATCGCCCGGTAGGCCTCGAGCCCGTCGGGGCCGCCATCCAGCGCGCGCAGCGGATCGTGGTCGCGGACCTCGGTCGCCAGCGCCTCGATGTCGGCGGTGGGGATATAGGGCGGATTCGATACCACGAGATCGAACGTCTCGTTCAGCGCGGTGCCGAAATCGGCGAGCACGAAGCCGGTTCGCGATTGCAGCCCGAGCGCCGCTGCATTGGCATGCGCGGTCTCCAGTGCCTGCGGTTCGATGTCGGTGCCGAGTCCGGTCGCGTGCGGACATTCATGCAGCAGCGCGAACAGGATCGCGCCGGTTCCGGTGCCGAGATCGACGATGCGCAACGGGTCGCGCTTGCGGCTGTCGCCGATCGCGGCCAGCGCCGCTTCGACCACGGTCTCGGTATCGGGACGCGGCACCAGCGTGGCCGGCGACAGTTTGAGCGGCAGCCCCCAGAATTCCTTCTCGCCGAGAATGCGCGCTACCGGCTCGCCCTGCATCCGCCGTGCGGCAAGCTGTGCGATGGTCGCGCGCTCGGCGTCGGTCAATGCGCGGCCGGCCTGCGAGGCCAGCGCGGTGTGATCGAGCGCCAGCGCATGCCCGACCAGCAACCGCGCGTCGAGCGAAGGCGTATCGATGCCGGCCGCCTCGAAACGCGCCGCCACCAGCCGGCGCGCGCTTGCGATATCCGCGGCGGCCGCGAGATCGATGCCGCTCATGCGGCGTCGTTCTGCGCCGCCAGCAGGGCGGCCTGGTTTTCCGCCACCAGCGCGTCGATGATTTCGCCGAGCGCTTCGCCTTCGACGATCTCGGGAAGCTTGTAGAGCGTCAGGTTGATGCGGTGGTCGGTGACGCGGCCTTGCGGGAAATTGTAGGTGCGGATGCGTTCGGAACGATCACCCGATCCGACCTGGACCTTGCGGTCGGCGGCGCGCGCGCTATCGAGTTTCTCGCGTTCGGCGTCGTAAAGCTTGGTGCGCAGCAGCGCCATCGCCTTGGCCTTGTTCTTGTGCTGCGAACGGTCCTCCTGCACCGCCACCACGATGCCCGATGGCAGATGGGTGATGCGGATCGCCGATTCGGTCTTGTTGACGTGCTGGCCGCCGGCGCCCTGCGCGCGCATGGTGTCGATCTTCAGGTCGTCGTCGCGGATGTCGATGTCGACATCCTCGGCCTGCGGCAGCACCGCGACCGTTGCGGCCGAGGTGTGGATGCGTCCCGACGCTTCGGTCTCCGGCACGCGTTGCACCCGGTGCACGCCGGATTCGTATTTCAGCTTGGCATAGACGCCGCGGCCGGTGATGTCGGCGATGATTTCCTTGTAGCCGCCGACCGCGCCTTCGCTCGCCGACACGATATCGACCTTCCAGCCCTGCTTTGAGGCATAGCGCTCATACATGCGGAACAGCACGCCCGCGAACAGCGAAGCCTCGTCGCCGCCGGTGCCGGCGCGGATTTCGATGACGACGCTGCGCTCGTCCATCGCATCCTTGGGCAGCAATTGCAGCTGAATTTCGTGCTCCAGCCGTTCCAGCTTCTCGCGCAAGCTGCGGCGTTCGGCATCGGCGATGTCGCGCATCTCGCCGTCGGTGTCGGCATCGGCAAACAGCGCTTCCACATCCTCCAGTTCGGCCGAGGCCGCGCGGTAATTGCGGATCGCCTCCACCACCGGCGAGAGGTCGGACAATTCGCGCGACAGCTTGACGAAGTCGTCGGCGCCGAGCTGGCCGCTCAGCCGTGCTTCGATTTCATCGTGACGCACGATCAGGGCGTCGAGTTTGATTTGCGGTAGCATGGACTAAAGCTGCAGGTTTTCAGAGGCGGCGAATTGCTCGATCCGCTGGCGCAGCGTCATGCCGGTTTCGGAGTGATCGAGCAATGGTCCGATGGCGGCCAGCGCCTTTTCCGCGTCCAGTTCGAGCAGCATGGATTTGACCGGACCGACCGCGGATGGGGTCAGCGACAGCGCACGGTAGCCGATGGCGACCAGCGCCAGCGCGCCGATCGGCTTGGAGGCAAGCTCGCCGCACAGCGTGACCGGCTTTTTGTGCTCGCGCCCCTTGCGCGCGATCAGGCGCAGCGCGCGGACCACCGGCACCGAAATCGGATCGTAGCGTTCCGCGACCCGCGAATTGCCCCGGTCGGCGGCGAACAGGAACTGCCACAGATCGTTCGAGCCGACCGACAGGAAATCGACCTGCGGCAACAGGTCGTCGAGCTGGAACAGGAGCGACGGCACCTCGACCATCACGCCGATCTCGACCCGCTCGGGCAGGGTATGGCCGTGCCGGCGCAGATAGGTCAGCTCGTGCTCGACCATGGCCTTGCCCTGCGTGAACTCGTCGACCACTGCCACCATCGGGAACATGATCTTCAACGCCTTGCCGGAGGCGGCGCGCAGCAGCGCCCGGATCTGGCTGCGCATCAGGCCGGGCCGGTCGAGACCGAGCCGGATCGCGCGCCAGCCCATGGCCGGGTTCTCTTCCTCGAAGGCGCTCATATAGGGCAGCACCTTGTCGCCGCCGATATCGAGCGTGCGGAAGGTCACCGGCTTCTCGCCGGCGGTTTCCAGCACCGAGCGATACAGCGCCAGCTGTTCGCCGATCCGCGGAAAAGTCGGCGCCACCATGAATTGCAGTTCGGTGCGGAACAGGCCGATGCCGGCGGCGCCGGTCTCTTCGATATGCGGGAGATCGACCAGCAGTCCGGCATTGAGATGCAGCGCGATCTCGTGTCCGTCGCGGGTAATGCAGGGCTTGCCGCGCAGCGTCTGGTATTGCGCCTGCTTGCGCGCGCGCAGTTTCACCCGCTCGACATAGGCCGCTTCGATATCGGGCGGCGGCCGCAGATACACGTCGCCGGAAATGCCATCGACGATGATCGGATCGCCGGACTCGACCAGCCCGGCCGCATTCTCTACCTCGCCGACTGCGGGGATGCCGAGCGCGCGCGCCACGATGGCGATATGCGAGGTCGGGCCGCCTTCCTCCAGGATCACCCCGCGCAGCCGCTTTCGGTCGTAATCGAGCAGCGCCGCCGGGCCCATCATGCGGGCGACGACAATGGCATTGTCGGGCAGCTGGTCGCGGTGCGGCGCATGCTGCACGCCCATCAGCTGACGCATCAGCCGGTTGGCGAGATCGTCGAGATCGTGCAGCCGCTCGCGCAGATACGGGTCGGTGGCGCGCAGCATCCGCGCGCGGGTATCGGACTGCACGCGTTCGACGCCGGCTTCCGCGGTGAGGCCGGTGCGGATCGCTTCGCGCATCCGCGACAGCCAGCCGCGGTCATGCGCGAACATGCGATAGGTTTCGAGAATATCCTTGTGCTCGCCGCCATCGGCAATCTCGCCGCGTTCCAGCATCACGTCGACATCGGAGCGCATCGCTCCGACCGCGTCGTCAAGCCGCTTCAATTCGCCCGGCACATCGTCGGCAACGAAATTCTTGATCACCACGCGCGGCTCGTGCAGCACCGCATGCCCGAGTGCGATGCCTTCGGCGAGCACGGTGCCCGACAGATGCCGCCGCGGATGCACGGCAGGTTCGGCGCCGGGCCTGGCCAGCGCGGTCAGTTCGCCGGACGCGATCATCTCGGCGAGCACCATCGCGGTGGTCTGGAGCGCCTCTTCCTCTTCCTCGGAATAATTGCGGTGGGCGCGGTTCTGCACCACCAGCACGCCCAGCGTATTGCCGGCGCGCAGGATCGGCACGCCGAGATAGGAATGGTAGATTTCTTCGCCGGTTTCCGGACGGTAGGAGAAGGCCGGATGGGTCTGCGCGTCCGACAGATTGATCGGATTGGCCTGGCTGGCGACCAGGCCGACCAGGCCCTCGTCGATCCGCATCACGGTCTGGTGGACGGCTTCCTTGTTGAGGCCCTCGGTCGCGTACAGCTCCAGCGTGCCGTCCACGCGCAAGACGTAGACGGAGCACACCTCCGCAACCATGTTGGCGGCGATCAGTACGACGATCCGGTCGAGCCGGTCCTGCGCGCTGACCGGCTCCGCCATCACTTCGCGGAGCCTTCGCAGCAGCACGCGCGGGCCGCCCATTGCGCCTCGCATGGGCAATTTCCTTCCAGGGGGGGCCGGCGAAACCGGCTATGCCGGCCTATAGCGGTTGGCGAGCGGCTGCCGCAAGCGACTCTTCTCCCCTCTCCCCGGAGCGAAGCGAACGGTGGGGAGGGGTCGGGGGTGGGGGCTTCCCAGTGTCATTCCGGGGCACGCGCAAACGCGCGTGAACCCGGAATCCAGAGCGAAGCGCGCAACCCTGGATTCCGCGTTCGACGCTTCGCGCCGCCCCGGAATGACACCTATTTTTTCGTCGAATTTTCGAAAAACTTCGCCAGCGCGCCGATATCCACCTTTTCGCTGCGATTGTCGGCGGCCAGCCGCTCATACAGGTCGGCGATCGCCTCGTACATCTCGCGCGAGGGGCCGCCGCCGGTGTAGTGGGCGATCTCCTCCATCTCGGCGACCCAGCGATAGGCCTTGCCGAACATGTCCGGCACGCTGCGCTGGAAATAGGCCAGGAGATTCGGCTGGCTGGCCGCCAACTCGGCATGCAGCGCCTCGGCGACGCCGGCGCGTTCGGCGGCGAGCAGCATCGCCGAACCGACTGCGGTCAGCCCCTTGGTGATGCCGCCATAGCTCATCTTCAGCGCCGAGGCCGCGCCGATGCCGCCCTCGACCGCCCGGAACACCAGGCCAAAATCATTCAACCGTGCCAGAGGCGCCGCCTGCGCGCCGGAATAATAGAAGACCGGCCCGCCATAGCCCGCGCGCGGCGGCCCGCCGATGATGCCGGCGTCGGCAAACGGCGCCCCGGTCGCGGCGATCGCGTTTTCGATCTGCCGCACTGTGTCCGGGCTCACCGCATTGCAATCGGCGTAGAGCGGCTTGCGGTTCGCGGCGGTGAGGGCAGGGGCCAGCCGCTCCGCGAGCGGCAGCGCCTCGCCCGGCGGCAGGATGGACAGGATGACATCGGCCGCCGCGATCTCGGCGTCGCTCGCATCGATCATGCCGGCGGCTTGTGCGCGCTGCGCGCTTGCTTCGCTGCGGCCATGCAGCGAGGTCAGCACCCGCACGCCGTTATCGGTCAGCCGTTTGGCGACGCCCGCGCCCATGGCGCCCTGCGCGATGATGACGACGGTGGGTGTCATCGGTGTCTCCATTCCGGTCTGCTGTGTGTAGTGACCTGTGGCTGATGAGTGCAGACTGTAGCCCGGATGAGCGGAGACTGTAGCCCGGATG
>JAEZBA010000587.1 GCA_023430245.1 Pseudomonadota bacterium | reverse complement strand
GTGTCAGGCTGTGTGACGGGCGCCACTTCCCGATAAACTTCCGAGGCGGCGGCCCAGAATTATGCAAGGCACTCTGTCCGGCTTCGCCTACCAAAACATTCAGCGGCAGCTCGATTGCGGAAGCGCGTTCAGCCGACGGCAAACGTTACACCGACATCCCGAACGCTTTCCTGTATCGAGAGAGACTTGTCAGCGACTGCACCTGTAACGGCAAGAGCCCGCTTGGGCTTGCGCGCCAGGACATCGCGGAAGACGAAAGCTTACGCCGCGGCGACATCCTGGCAACGCAGCAGGGCTTCATGTCGTATCGCGGTGATACGCGACGCCATGCGGATTTCGTGCCGCTGGACTTGAAAAAAGGTCCAAAGGACGTGCAACGACTGGCGGATACGGGAATCCAGCGGGAGCGAGTGGTCAGCGCGCCGGTCGAGACCACCGGCACGGCCGGCCGCTATGTCGAGCGAGGTGATCAGGCCTCAAGATAAGACACCACCTCGTCCGCCAGCGGCAGCGACGACGTGAGCCCCGGCGATTCGATTCCGAACAGGTTGACCAGTCCCGCCATACCGTGATCGGCCGGTCCCGCGATCATGAAATCCGCCGCGGGCTCGCCGGGGCCGGTCAGCTTCGGACGGATCCCTGAATAGTCCGGCACCAGCGATCCCTCCGGCAGGCCCGGCCAGTAGGTCCGGATCCGTGCATAGAAGGACGCCGCCCGCGCGGGATCGACGTCGTAATTCTCCCGCTCGATCCATTCTACATCCGGGCCGAACCGCATGCGCCCGGCAAGGTCGAGCGTGACATGGACGCCGAGGCCGCCATCCACCGGTGTCGGATAGATCAGCCGCGTGAAGGCGGGGCGGCCCGAATAGGCAAAGTAGTTGCCCTTTGCCAGGACCTGTTTCGGGATGCGTGTCTCCGGATAGCCCTCGATCGCGCGGGCTACCGCCTGCGCAGACAGCCCGGCGCAATTCACCACGGCATCGACATCGAGTTGCCCGGGTTCGCGTCCGCCGAATTGCACCCGCCAGCCATGCAGGGTCGGTGTGAGCCGTTCAACCGGCGTCTCGAATGCGATGGCGCCGCCATGCGCTTCGATATCGCCCTGGAGCGCGAGCATATAGCCGTGCCCGTCGATGATGCCGGTGGCGGGAGAGACGAGTGCGGCGATGCAGGACAATTCCGGCTCCAGATCGCGCGCGGCATTGCCGCCGATCAGGTCGAGTCCCTCGACGCCGTTGATTTGGCCTTGCGCATGGATGGCTTCGATCCGCGTGCGCTCTGCCTCGTTGGTTGCAACGATCAGCTTGCCGCAGCGCCGGTGCGGGACGCCATGGCTTTCGCAGAAATCGTACAGCATGCGGTTGCCGCGTGCGCACAGCTTGGCCCGCAGCGATCCGGTCGGATAATACATCCCGGCATGGATCACATCGCTGTTGCGCGACGAGATCCCGGTGCCGATCGCGTCGGCCTGCTCGGCGACGATCACGTCATGGCCCGCAACGGCGGCCGCGCGCCCGACGGCAAGACCGATCACACCCGCGCCGATGACGAGAATCTGCATGAGCGCGTTGATAAAGCGTTTTTGCGGGAAGTGGAAACCGGTTCGCGCGAAGGAGACGCGTCAATCCAGGGAGCCCTCAACCGACCGAGCCATAGACCTTGCGCGGCAGCCAGAGCACCAGTTCCGGCCAGGTGAAGACCACGACGACCATGATCAATTGCAGGATCACGAACGGGATGATGCCGCGGTAGATATGCACCGTGGTGATGTCCTTGGGGACCACGCCTTTCAGATAGAACAGCGAGAAGCCGACCGGCGGCGTGAGGAATGACGTCTGCAGGCAGACCGCGAACACCACGACGAACCAGATCAGGTTGAAGCCGAGATCCTTCACCACGGGCGCGACCAGCGGCAGGATGATCAGGACGATTTCGAGCCAGTCGAGGAAGAAGCCGGACACGAAGGCGACGAACAGGATGAAGATCAGAATCCCGGTCGGGCCGAACGGCAGCCCTTTCAGCAGATGAGCGATGAACTCGTCGCCGCCGAGTGAGCGCATCACCAGCGCGAATGCGGTGGCACCGAGAAAGATACCGAAGATGAAGGCGGTGGTCAGCGCGGTCTCGATGCCGACCTGCCGGATCACTCTTAGATTGAGCCGTCCGTTGAACAGCGCCAGCAGCGTGGCGCCGAATGCGCCGACGCCAGATGCTTCGCTCGGGGTGGCCAGGCCAGTGAAGATGGTGCCCAGCACGGCGATGATCAGCGTCGCAGTGGGAACGGTTGCGAGGATCGCGCCCCAGATTTCCCGGCCGGTCAGCGGCTCGGCTTCGGGCGGCGCCGGCGCCATATCCGGCCGGAATATTCCAATGAGGATGACATACAGGAGGTAGAAGAAGCCGAGGGCGACGCCGGGAATGATCGCGCCCATGAACAGGTCGCCGACCGAAATCGAGAGCTGGTCGGCCATGATCACCAGCATGATCGAGGGCGGCACCAGGATGCCGAGCGTTCCGGCGGCGGCGACGACGCCGGAGGCCAGCTCCTTGGAATAGTTCTGCCGCATCATGATCGGGATCGACAGCGTCGCCAGCAACACCACCGACGCGCCGACAATGCCGGTAGATGCCGCGAGCAGGATGCCCATCAGCACCACCGTGATCGCGAGACCGCCGCGCATGCCGCGAAAGACGCGGACGAAATTCGTCATCATCTTTTCGGCCACGCCCGAGCGGTCGAGCATCAGGCCCATATAGACGAACATGGGCAAGGCGACGAGCACCCAGTTCGCCATGGTCGCAAAGATGCGATCGACGATGATCGCGAAATTGCCCCAGCGCGTGAGCAGGAACGTATCGACGCCGAAGTAATCGTGCAGGATGATTCCGCCGGCGGTGAAGATCAGCGACAGGCCGCCCAGCGTCCAGGCGATCGGATAGCCGAGAAAGATCGACGCGATGAACGTGACCAGAAACGCGACGACAATGATCTCGTAGACTTCCATCTTCGCCCCCGCCGCCCGCCGCTTTATGTCTTCAGTCGAAGGGCGGCGATCACGCGCGACAGGCGCGAGATTGCGGCCATGGCGAGCAGCAGAAACGTCGCAGCCAGGAACGCCTTGATGACAAAGCGATACGGCAGCCCGTCGGGCGCCGCTGAGATTTCGTTAATGGCGTAGGACTGCGTTGCGTAGGGGATCGCATGCAGCAGCACGAACAAAGAGAATGGCAGCAGAAAAAACGTCAGGCCGAAGGCCTCGATCCAGAGCCTGCGCCGGCGCGGCCAGTGTTCGGCCAGCACGTCAATCCGGACGTGGCGCTCGCGAATTTCCGCGAATGGAATAGCGAGCATGAATCCGATGCCATAGAGATGCCATTGCATCTCTTCCATCTTGATCGAGCCGAGGCCGAAGGCATAGCGCTGCACCACCTGATAGACGATCAGGAGCATCAACGCGGTCCAGATCCATGACGACAATTCCCCGACACCGACAATGATGGCGTCGAAGACGCGTGAAATACGGGTTTGGGGAAGCCCGAGTCCGGACGGCCCCATGA
>JAEZBA010000573.1 GCA_023430245.1 Pseudomonadota bacterium | reverse complement strand
CCCGACGGCTGCATGGTGACGATGACCTCGGCCTCGTCGGCGGCCGCGCCCGGCATGCCGGCCGCGACCCCGCCGGCGGCGACCAGCTTGCCGACCGCGTCCAGACTGATGTCGTAGCCCAGGACCTCGTGGCCGGCCTTGATCAGGTTCTGCGCCATCGGGCCGCCCATATTCCCGAGACCGATAAAGGCTATCCGCGCCATCTCACCCCATCCTCCGGTCCGAGCTTCGCCGCTGCTACGACCATCACATCAGTGCGGATGCTCGCGCGCCGATTGCAGCGCAAGCACCAGATAACTGCAGAGCAGGACCAGTTCTATCACGACCACGATCCACGATCCGCCATAGATCTGCGGGAAAAACACCTGCACCGCCGCCATCGAGACCACCGCCGTCAGCCAGACCACGGCGCCCCAGACGGCCGCGAGCCACAGACCTACGGCCGCCACCAGATCGATGATCGCGAAATAAACCGTCGCCGTCTGCCACGGAATCGATTCCGTCGAAAAGCGTGAATCAGGGCCTTCACCGATGCCGAGCACGACGGACCAGTGATAGAGCCCCTTCAGCATCGACACGACCGCCATCGCGCGCAGAAACCAGATCAGCCAGCGCGTCCATTGCCCGACGCCCTTGGTCTCGTCGTCGGCATGGACCGGCGCAAGCTCTGCGGGCCGCTGTTCGGGCGTTGTCGCAGCGGGTTCGCTCATGTCAGCTCCAGTTCGTTGCCCGGCAGAGCCGCAAAATGCCGCGCGATGAGATCGCCCGGCAAGGCGGCAAGATCGTCCGGCGACCAGCGCGGGGCGCTATCCTTGTCGACGATCACGGCGCGCACCCCCTCGGCCATGTCGGAACCATAGACGATCCGGGACACGATGCGAAACTCGGCGGCCATGCAGGCCTCGAAGGAATGAATGCGCCCGTAGCGCATCTGGGCCAGCGCCAGAACGAGACTTGTGGGAGATTTGGCGCGGATGGTCTGCAATGTTCTGGCCGACCATTCCGAATGGTCGGAGATGTTCTGCGACTCCCGATACAGGGCGTCGACAATCTCCCCGACACTGCGCCATGAAAACGTCCGATCGATGACCCGCCGCCGCGGCATGACCTCGCCGGGCCCCACACTGTCCATGAAATCGGCGAGCACCGCGTTCACCGGATCGGTCCCGCACAAGGCCTCTTTCAGATCGGCGAAGCGGTGCGACTTCACATGATGCGTTGCAGCACCCGACAGTACTGCATCCGCCGCCTTCATCCGTTCGCCGGTCAGCGCGAGCCAGGTCCCGATCTCACCGGCAAGCCGCGGCAGCGCATAAGTCGCGCCCACATCCGGAAAGAAGCCGATGCCCACTTCCGGCATCGCGAAGGCGTAACGCTCACCCGCGACGCGATGCGAACCATGGATCGAGATTCCTACCCCGCCGCCCATGACGATGCCGTCGATCAGCGAGACATACGGCTTCGGATAGCGCTTGATCGCGGTGTTGAGCGTGTATTCCTCGCGGAAGAATGAGAGCGCCTTCTGATGCCTGCCGGCGGTGACGAGATCGTAGAGCGCGCGGATGTCGCCGCCTGCGGAGAAGGCGCGCTCGCCGTTGGCGGTCACGATGACGCGCGTCACCGCGTCGTCGCGCGCCCAGGCATCGAGCTTCGACGAAAGCGCGCGCACCATGCCATGCGTGATCGCGTTCAGCGCCTTCGGCCGGTTGAGCGTCACGATGCCGGCGCTGCCGCGCCGCTCGAACAGGATGTCGTCGGTCTCGCTCACGTCAGTTGTCCAGCAGGTCCCGGCTCACGATCAGGCGCATGATCTCGTTGGTGCCTTCGAGAATCTGATGCACGCGCACGTCGCGCAGCACGCGTTCGATCGGATGATCGCGCAGATAGCCATAACCGCCATGCAGTTGAAGACATCCGTTGACAACCTCGAACCCCACGTCGGTCGCAAACCGTTTCGCCATCGCCGCCAGGCGTGTGGCGCCCGGCTCGCCTTCACTCACCGCATGCGCCGCACGCCGCACCATCAGCCGCGCCGCCTCCAGCTCCGTCGCATAATCCGCAATCTTGAAACGCAGCGCCTGAAAATCCGACAGCCGCGTTCCGAATTGCTTGCGGTCGCGCATGTATTCAACGGTGCGGTCGAGACAGAGTTGCGCGCCGCCGAGCGAACAGGCCGCGATATTGAGCCGCCCGCCATCGAGCCCCATCATCGCGATCTTGAAACCGTCGCCTTCCTTGCCGATCAGGTTCTCCGCCGAAACGCGGCAATTCTCGAACATCACCATCGCGGTCGGCTGCGACTTCCAGCCGAGTTTCTTCTCGCGCGCACCGAAGGTCAGCCCGGGCGTGTCATTCTCCACCGCGATACAGGAAATGCCTTTCGGTCCCGCGCCGCCGGTGCGCACCATGCACACATAGAGGTCGGAGGTGCCGCCGCCGGAGATGAAGGCCTTGGCGCCGTTCAGGATGTAATGCTCGCCGTCGCGCTGAGCCCGGGTCGCAAGGCTGGCGGCATCCGAGCCCGCGCCCGGCTCGGTCAGGCAATAGCTGGCGAAATGCTCCATGGTGCAGAGCTTCGGCAGGAAGCGCGTTCGCTGCGCGTCGTTGCCGAAGGCGTCGATCATCCAGGCTGCCATGTTGTGGATGGAGATATAGGCGGCGGTCGAGGTGCAGCCCTGCGCCAGTTCCTCGAAGATGATCGCGGCATCGAGCCGGGTCAGTTCCGAGCCGCCGACATCGCCCTTGACGTAAATGCCGCCAAAGCCGAGCGCGGCGGCCTCCCGCAGCGTCTCGACCGGGAATATCTCATGCTCGTCCCAATGCGCTGCGCGCGGCATCATCGCCTCGCGGGCGAATTGCCGGGCGGTGGCCTGAAAGGCGCGCTGGTCCTCGGTGAGGGAAAAATCCATCTGACACGGATAGGTTTGGCCGCGGGCGGCGTCAATTGTGGCGACCGGTAGCGGTCTGCCGTCCGAACGGCTAATGTTTGCCCGCTCATTCCCGCGCAGGCGGGAATTCAGCGCGATGATTCAGTGTCTCCGCCTGCGCGGGGACGAGCGGACCGAGAGTGAAGGCATATCGACATGGCAATCAAATACGGTCGCCCGCTCGAACACCGGACCCGCGTCGTGCCGGTGGAACCGCCGTCGCACATGCCGCTCGACCTGTCGCACCGGCCGCGGCGGCTGCGGCAGACCGAGTGGCTGCGGCGCATGGTGCGCGAGAACGAACTGACCGCCGCGGATTTGATCTGGCCGATTTTCGTGGTCGACGGGAAGGCCAAGCGGACCCCTATCCCGTCGATGCCGGGCGTCGACCGGCTGTCGATCGAGGAAGCTGTGCGCGACGTCGAACGAGCCGCAAAGCTTGCCATCCCCTGCGTCGCGATCTTTCCCTATACCGATCCGGGTTTGCGCGACGAAGGCGGCAGCGAAGCCGTCAATCCCGAAAACCTGGTCTGCCGCGCGGTGCGCGCGATCAAGCAGGCCGTGCCGGAGGTCGGTATCCTGTGCGATGTCGCGCTCGATCCATTCACCAGCCACGGCCACGATGGGCTCTTGCAGGATGGCGTCATCCTGAACGACGAGACCGTGGAGGTTCTGACGCGGCAAGCTCTGGTCCAGGCCGATGCCGGCTGCGATATCATCGCGCCCTCCGACATGATGGACGGACGTGTGGGCGCGATCCGCATGGCGCTCGACGATGCCGGACACCAGAACGTCGCCATCATGGCCTATGCGGCGAAATATGCCTCGGCTTTCTATGGACCGTTCCGCGACGCGGTAGGCTCATCCAAAACGCTGACCGGCGACAAGCGCACCTACCAGATGGATTACGGCAATTCCGACGAGGCGCTGCGCGAGGTCGCGCTCGATCTGGAGGAAGGCGCCGACATGGTGATGGTGAAGCCCGGCCTGCCCTATCTCGACATCGTGCGTCGCGTGAAGACCGAATTCGGGGTGCCGACCTTCGCGTACCAGGTGTCGGGCGAATATTCGATGATCACCGCCGCCGTGCAGAATGGATGGCTCGATGGCGACAAGGCGATGCTGGAAAGCCTGTCCGCGTTCAAGCGCGCCGGCGCGGACGGCATCCTGACCTATTTCGCTCCGAACGCCGCGGAGATGCTGCGGGGCTAACAATATCCGAGAATGCGGCGCCGTTATTGCGCCCTCTCCCTCAAGGGGAGAGGGCACATTGACTGACACCGCATGGCGCGGCTGCAAACGTCAATTCCTTCGCAGCAGCCGGCGCCATCCGGTCTTGTCGGAGCGCCGCACCGGCTGCGTATCGACCGGCGGCAGCCAGCTCATATGCAATTCCTTCTTCAGGTCCTGGTCGATATTCGGAGCGATCAGCTTCGCCCATGCATTGGCGACCTGCAGATACTCGAACTCACATCCTTCCGCACGATCCTTGGGTAGCCGGCCGCTCGTGACGAAGTCCGCGAACAGAACCGGATCGGCGCCATAGGCGATGCAGAGAACGTTGTAATAGCGCTGCCCCGCCGTACCATGCACATCAGAAAATCCACGCTGGGCCTGCACCACCACCGGCGAGCGAATGTCGCCCTTGTATTGATAGGCGTTGCCAACGATCAGACGGCGCGCATCGGCCTTGTCGAACTGCAGCATGATGTACGTCGAGAACGCATCCGCCGCGTCTTCCTCGCGCCCGAGCACCGGCGTCTGCCAATAATCGAACACCGCATGACCGACCTCGTGCAGGAACACGTCGACCAGCGGACCGAGCAGCGCGTCGACCGGCGAAATTGCATCGGTTTGCAATGGCGGCACGTTCTTCCAGATATCGTCGATGAATTCATAGCAGACCGTCACCGCGTCCTCCTCGTACCAGGCATTGGAGACGCCGTCGCAATCCTCGGTCTTGATCAGCAGCCGGCGCGGCAGCCGCAGCGGAGCCAGCAGTTTCTGAAGCTTTTCCAACGCCCGCGCCTTCTTGATCTCCTCGAAGACCGGACGAAGCTTCTGGTTTTTCGGCTCCACATACTGGATGTCGACCTGCCTCGGACGCATCTCCTGCGCCGGCGATATTGTCGGGGCGGACAGCAAGAGACACGAGACGATCGTAACGCATGCGGGAATTTGCATCGCCGTCCTCCTCTATCTACTGCCTGTTTAGCGTTTCACTCCATCACGTCGCTGGCATGAATGCGCACCGGGTGGAATCCCTCCGACGCCAGCGCGGCGATGATCTCCTCGGCATGCGCATGATCGCGCGTCTCCACCGTGACGTCGAGACGCGCGCCCTTGGCCGGCACGTCGAGAAACAGCCGCTTGTGGTCCACTTCGAGAATGTTGGCGCCGAGGTCGCCGAGCCGGCTCGCGATCTGGCCGAGCACGCCCGGCCGGTCGGGAATGGTCAGCCGGAACGAAACGATCTGCTCGCCGCGCTCCAGTTCTCGCACCATGATCGACGCCAGAATGCGCGGATCGATATTGCCGCCGCACAGGATCAGGCCGACACGTTTGCCTGCGAACCGCGCAGGCTGCTTCAACATCGCCGCAAGACCCGCCGCACCCGCGCCCTCCGCCATCGCCTTCTGCAAGGTGAGATAGGCGTTCACGGCGCGCTCCAGATGCGTCTCGCTTACCAGCACGACATCGGAAACGAGTTCGCGGATGATCGGCAGCGTGAGCCTGCCGACATTCTTCACCGCGATGCCTTCGGCGAGCGTCGCGCCGCCGCAGGGCCTGTCTTCGCCATGCAGCGCGTTCCACATCGACGGATAAAGCTCGGCCTCGACGCCGACGACGTCGATGGCCGGATTGATCGCCTTGGCCGCGATGGCATTGCCGGAGATGAGACCGCCGCCGCCGATCGGCACGATCAGGCAATCGAGATCCGGACGCTCTTCCAACATTTCGATGGCGATGGTGCCCTGCCCCGCGATGATGCGAGGATCGTCATAGGGGTGAATGAACACGAGCCCGTGCCGCGTCTGCAGTTCCTCGGCGCGCGCCTGCGCTTCGGCGATGGTCTCGCCATGCAGCACCACGGTGCCGCCATAGGCGCGCGTCGCCGCGACCTTCACCGCGGGCGTGGTCACCGGCATCACGATGGTCGCGGCGATGTCGAGCCTGGCTGCATGATAGGCGACCGCCTGCGCATGATTGCCGGCCGACATCGCGATCACGCCGCGGGCGCGGTCGGCGGCGGAGAGGCTGGCAAGCTTGTTGAGCGCGCCGCGCTCCTTGAACGAATTGGTGACCTGCAGGTTCTCGTATTTGACGAAGATCTCGGCGCCGGTCAGTTCCGACAGCCGCGGCGCCGGCAGCATCGGCGTGCGCAGAATGCGCCTGTCGAGAATCGTCTGGGCATCCTCGATGT
>JAEZBA010000482.1 GCA_023430245.1 Pseudomonadota bacterium | reverse complement strand
TCTTCAGGCGGCTCCGGGAGAATCGTGCGCTCGGCAACCCGCGCTCGGTGTTCACGATCGTGGTGAGTGCATCGCAGGAGGTGCGCTCCGGCATCGTCTACGCCACGATGATCATCGTGCTCGTTTTCGTTCCCCTGTTCGCGATGAGCGGCATCGAGGGACGGTTGTTCGCGCCTCTGGGCATCGCCTACATCGTCTCGATCCTCGCGAGCCTCCTGGTCTCGATCACGATCACGCCGGTGATGGCCTATTACTTGTTGCCCGGCCTGAAACGCCTGGACGAACACGACAGCTGGCTCGTGCGCGTGCTGAAGCGCTGGTATGGCGCAGCACTCGCGCGAGCTTACGATAACGCGAAGCTCATCCTCGGACTGACCGCAGTTTGTATCGTCGCGGCCTGCCTCGCCGCGTTTTCGCTGCCACGGTCGTTCCTGCCGCAGTTCAACGAGGGCACTTTCAACATTCTCGTGCAGTTCAATCCCGGTGTGTCGCTCGCCGAATCCAATCGCGTCGGGACCATCGCCGAACGACTGATCATGGGCGTCCCGGAGGTGAAGTCCGTCGGTCGCCGCACCGGCCGCGCCGAACTCGACGAGCACGCCGAGGGCGTCCATGTCAGCGAAATGGAGGTCGACCTCACGCTTTCTTCGCGATCCAAACAGGAGATCGTCGCCGACATCCGGACACGACTTGCCGTCCTGCCGCTGTCGGTAAATGTCGGCCAGCCGATCGCGCACCGCCTGGATCACATGCTGACCGGCATTCGATCCGAAATCGCGCTCAAGATCTTCGGCGACGATCTCGACACCATGCGCAGCATGGCAGAAGAGTTACGCGCAAAAATGGCAGGCATCCCCGGCCTGACCGACGTCCAGGTCGAGAAACAGGTTCTGATCCCGCAGCTCGAAATCCGGGTCGATTATGGTCGTGCAGCCTTGTACGGCGTCCAGCCGGCGGCGGTGATCGACCAGATCGGCCGGCTGTCAAACGGCCGCGTGGTCTCGCGCGTGATCGATGGATATCGCCGCTTTGACGTGGTCATGCGGCTGCCGGACACTCTGCGCACGACGCAAGGTTTGGGCGATCTCCTGATCGAGACGCCTGCGGGCTGGATACCGGCCCGTCAGATCGCCGAAATCCGGGAAACCACAGGTCCGAACCAGATTCTGCGGGAGAACGGCCGGCGGCGGCTGGTGGTGATGGCCAACAGTGACGGAAAGGCCGACATGGCGCGGCTGGTGGAGCAGATCCGCAACCTGGTCGCCGACACCAGGATGCCGGAAGGAACCTACCTCAATCTCGAAGGCACCTTCCAGGCTCAGGAGCAGGCCGCGCGAACCATCGGTTTGCTGTCGCTGGTATCGCTGCTTCTGATCTTCGCGATCCTCTACAGCCGCTACAAGTCGAGTGTTCTGGCGCTGATCATCATCGGCTCGGTGCCATTGGCTTTGATCGGCTCGGTGGCGGCGTTGTGGCTGGTCGATCAGCCGCTGTCCGTGGCCAGCATGGTCGGCTTCATCACCTTGACGGGGATCGCAGCGCGCAACGGCATTCTGAAGATCAGTCATATCATCAACCTGCATCTTCATGACGGATTGCCGTGGGGCCGCGAGCTGATTACTCGCGGCTGCCTTGAGCGCATGACGCCGGTGCTGATGACCGCATTGTCTGCCGGCGTCGCGCTCGTTCCGCTGATGATCGATGCGCACAGCCCCGGAAAGGAAATCCTGCATCCGGTCGCGGTCCCGATCTTCGGCGGGCGGATCAGCGCGACGCTGGTCGACGCCTTTGTGACGCCACTGCTGGTGATCGCCTTTGGCCGGAAGGCAGTGGAACGGCTGAGCATCGTCGGGCAGGCCGAGGCCGGCGCACCGGCGGAATCGGTTGCATCGAAACAATCCTATTGACACTTCGAAAACGAAAGAGACGACGATGTTGAAACTGCTCACTGTCCTTTCCGCCCTGATCATGTCCGCACCAGCCATGGCGCATGATGCGACGGCCAAACACGGCGGCCGCGTGGCCGATGCCGGTGACTATCATGTCGAACTGGTCGCGAAGAAGGATATGATCGAAGTCCATGTGACCGACCAAAATGACGCGCCCGTTGCGGCGGCGGGCTTCAAGGGCCTTGCCATCCTTTCGGTCGACGGCAAGAGCCAGAGGATCGTGCTGGAGGCGACCGAGAGCGGCAAGCTGACCGGAAAGGCAAACGGAACCCTGCCTGCTGAGCCAAAAGGCGTCGTGCAGATCACGACCCCAAAGGGCCAGTCGGTATCGGCGAAATTCTGAACACTCAAACCTTGTTCAGCAATCCGATCAAAGCAAGTTTCCAGATTGCATAATCCGAGAGCCCGAACCACGTACCCTGGAAGCGGCGACTTCGCTCAGCAGTTCGTCGACTGAATTGAGCTGCGAATCGGAGCGCGCCCGATCCAGGGCCACCGAGATGGAATATGCGGGACTGAGCTGCTCCACCGAAAGACGGATGCAGCCAACTCATTGACTCGCGTGGCGCGAGATAACGC
>JAEZBA010000466.1 GCA_023430245.1 Pseudomonadota bacterium | reverse complement strand
CCTACCGGGGCCCGCACCCCGGGGCGCGGCCCCGGGCGCCCCGCGCCCGCTTCGGCGCGTCGCCATCCGGCTTCCGGATCGTACTGGTCGGCAAGGATGGCGGAACGAAACTGAACACCACTTCGCCTCTCGGCACCGGCGCGCTATACGCTACCATCGACGCGATGCCGATGCGGCAAAACGAGATGCGCCGCAAATGACCAAGGCTCCGTCGTCGTGTCGATCGGCAAGCCCCAAGGGTGACCATGGCTGACAGTGAAGACAAGCCGGAGACGCCGGACCTCCCGGTCTCGGCGCGGATCCGGGACCGCCTGCGGCGTGCCGGAAGGCGGTTCAACGCCAACGATAATATCGCGGCCTTCATCGAGCCGGGCGAGATCGAGAGCCTGCAGCAAGAGGTTGCCGGCAAGATGAAGGCCGTGCTGGAAAGCCTGGTGATCGATATCGACAACGATCACAACACCCAGGACACCGCGCAACGGGTCGCGAAGATGTACCTGAACGAGGTGTTCCGCGGGCGCTACTGGCCGTCACCCCGGGTGACGGAATTTCCCAATGTCGAGAGCCTCAATGAGTTGATGATCGTCGGCCCGGTGACGGTTCGCAGCGCCTGCAGCCATCACTTATGCCCGATCATGGGACGATTGTGGATCGGGCTGATGCCTAACCAGCATTCGAACCTGATCGGCCTGTCGAAATACGCCCGCATCGCCGAATGGATCATGACCCGGCCGCAGATCCAGGAAGAAGCCATCACCCAGGTCGCCGAACTGCTGATGGATATGGTCCGTCCGGACGGGCTGGCGGTGGTAATGGAAGCCGATCACTTCTGCATGCATTGGCGCGGCGTCAAGGATACCGCGGCCAAGATGACGAACAGCGTGATGCGCGGGTCGTTCCTGAAAGACCCGTCGCTTCGCCGGGAATTTTTGTCGCTCATCGCGATGAACAGCTGAGGGTGTGATGCTCGTTCGATGTCTCTATGCCAGCCGGCCGGCGAAGCCGGTACAGGCCGATCTGCTGGACCGGATTCTGGAGCAGTCGCGCCGGAACAACCCGCCGCGGGGCATTACCGGACTTTTGTGCTTCACCAGCGACGTCTTCGTCCAGGTGATCGAAGGCGGACGCGACGAAGTCTGCGAATTGTACAATGCGATCGTGCGCGACGAGCGGCATGGGCACATCCGGCTTCTGTCCTACGAAGAGATCGGCGAGCGGCGCTTTCCCGGCTGGACCATGGGGCAGGTGAACCTGGACACCGTCAACCGCGCGCTGCTGCTGAAATATTCCGAAAAGGCGGCACTCGATCCGTTCGGTTCGCCCGGCCAGGCGACCATGGCGCTGCTGAGTGAATTGGTCGCCAGCGGCTCGATCCTGACGCGTCATGGCGGCTGATACCGGCGGCCGACACGAAACTGAACCCCGCGTTGCGCGTTAGATCGCGCCCCGCTCGAGCCTGCGATTGATCGAATGCCAGCCGTATCCAAAAAGCGCACTGCCGCTCATAACAAGCCCGGGACCGGCGTGGTCGCCATGCCGGGCCGGCAGGTGCCGTGCGAGCAATGTCCGCTGCGCCCGATGCCGGTGTTGCGGGACTTCACACCCGAGGAGCTTGATTTCGTCCGCACCTTCAAATCCGGCGAGCTCAATATCGAGGCCGGCAGCAGCATTCTCCTGCAGGGCACCAACTCGGCCTATCTCTACACCGTCCTGGTGGGATGGGCGTTCCGTTACAAGTCGTTGCCGGACGGCCGCCGGCAAATCCTCAATTTCTCGATGCCGTCGGATTTCCTGGGCCTGCAGGGCACGATCGCCGACGAGATGCAGCATTCGGTCGAAGCGCTGACCGACATGACGCTGTGCATCTTTCCGCGTGAAAAACTCTGGAGTCTTTACAGCCGGTTTCCGGCGCTGGCCTATGACGTGACCTGGCTGGCCGCACGCGAGGAGCAGATCCTCGACGAGAGCCTGCTCAGCATCGGCCGGCGCACCGCGATCGAGCGCATGGCCTACCTGTTCCTGCATCTGTTCGTGCGCGCTGAAGAAGTGTCCCTGACCAAAGGCGACACCATCCAGTTTCCGTTCACGCAGCAGCATGTCGCCGACACGCTTGGCATGTCGCTTGTCCATGCCAACAAGACGCTGAAGAAATTGTCCGCCACGCGCACCATGCGCTGGAAGGGGAGGGCATTCGAAATTCTCGATCGCGAGGGGCTCGCGCGGATTGCGAATTTCGAATTTCCCGGCGAGCACAAGCGGCCGTTCATTTAGGTCTCCATCATCCCTGGAGCAGACGTCGCGCCGCGCGCCGAGCAGAGGCGCGATCGCGCGCTCGTTGTGTCAAACTTAATTCGCGGTCTGTTCTGCAGCATTTAGGTTCGTCCCGAACAGGGACAGGCTGAAACGATGGCGACGATCTACACCTCGTGTCCGAATACGGGACGCGATCTCTCCACCGGGATCGAGATCGAGCCGGAATGTTTCGCGGATTTGCCGGACGTGATTACCCGCGTGCATTGCCCGCATTGCGGCGAGCGGCACAATTGGTCGAAATACAACGTGTTCTTGCGCGAGGGCGCAGGCGCGCAATTGCCCCGTGCGGCACGGAGCGAACGGTGAATCGCAGGTTACGAAACACGCTGCAATTGCAGCTTCAATTGATCGTTCACCGCGCCAAATAAACCTTCTCTTTATGTTGTTGTTTAAGTCGATTTTAGATCATCGTCTGTAGTTTCGGTCCTTAAGCGGGGAAACAGGGCCTCGCACAAAGACTGAAAAAAATAACTACACAGGAAGGCGTCACATGAAAGCCGTTATGAAGCCGGCCGAGCAACCCGCGCAGAATGCGCAGCGCTTCGAGCATATCCGGCCACTCTATCTTGAAGCCTTGACCTTGGTGGAGCGTCTGCACCGGCGCCTCCTTGACGTGATCAAGGACGAATTCGATCGCCGCGGGCGCGCCGACATCAATTCGGTCCAGGCCCTGCTGCTCTACAATATCGGCGACAAGGAGCTGACCGCGGGAGAGCTGCGCACGCGCGGTTACTATCTCGGCTCCAACGTGTCCTATAATCTGAAGAAGCTCGTGGAGATGGGCTTCCTCGATCACCAGCGCTCGCGCGTCGATCGCCGTTCGGTTCGCATCAAGCTGACCGACAAGGGCCGCGAGGTTCGCGACATCGTCGAGAACCTGTACCAGAAGCATGTCCGCACCGTCGAACAGGTGGGCGGCATCGCAGCCGAGGAGTTCAGCACGCTGAACAAATCCCTGCACCGGCTCGAGCGCTTCTGGACCGACCAGATCCTGTATCGGCTCTGACGCGCACCCGTTCTCAATAAGCCAGAATGTGTCGACCTTGACTGCCCCGGCGGAAACGCCGGGGCTTTTTGTGTTCGGCGAGGGGAGAGTGACAGGTCCGCGCGTGCGACCGGCTCTCGCTACTTGGCGTAACCCTGAGACCGCAGCCAGCCGATGCGCCGCTCGCCATTGAGCCAGTCGTCGACGTCGGCCTTGCTGGTCAGGCCCTTGATGATCCGGTCTTCTGCGCCCGGATATTCGGCAATGATTTGCCAGTTACCCTCGGCGACACGCTGCATTTTGAAGTTCACTTTTGCTTTTGCCATGGCCCCTTATGCGCGGGTGGGACGCGAAAATCGACCCCCTAAATCC
>JAEZBA010000332.1 GCA_023430245.1 Pseudomonadota bacterium | reverse complement strand
GCCTCGATGCGCGCATCGACGATCCGAATGCGGGCTGGAAGGGCCGCGGCCTGTGGAGTTCGAGCGGTGACCGCACGCCCTGGCTGAACGAACGCGGCAAAGGCGCGCGACCGATGGCGGTGCAAATTCAGGTGCGCCCCGATCCGCTGGCGAAGTAAGCGCGGGCCCGCCTTCCGCATGCGAGGTAACAAAACGTCGGCGTGGCGGTTCACGCCGGCGTGAGGCCTTGCCAAAATTCTCATTCTGGATCAGCAGGATAGCGGCAGTCTGGGCGGCGAGCCCGGCGGTTTGCGCATGCCAGCCCGATCCGGTTTGCGGTGCGCCTGCGCACGACAACGCGCCCCGAACGGCGTTATAGCGCCGCGCCCGCATTCCGCGGGGCTGCTTTTCCCCAGGAGATTTCCGACCATGGTTTCATCAGTCGCCGCCGGCGAGTCCGGCGGCAATCTGCATTCGGCCGACACGCCGCGTGCAGGCTTCTTTGCGCTGATGCTCGGCAGCATCGGCGTCGTCTACGGCGACATCGGCACCAGTCCGCTCTATGCCGTACGTGAATCCGTTACCGCCGCGGTTGGTCACGGCAACCCGGCAACAGAGGAAGCGGTGCTTGGCATCCTCTCGTTGATCATCTGGGCGCTGGTTCTCGTCGTCACCGTCAAGTACGTGATCATTCTCCTGCGCGCGGACAACAAGGGCGAGGGCGGCACGCTGGCGCTCATGGCGCTTGCACACCGTGCAGTCCATCGCGGCGGCGGCGCCATTATTCTGCTCGGCATCGTCAGCGCCGCGCTGTTCTACGGCGACGCGCTGATCACGCCGGCGCTGTCGGTGCTCTCGGCGGTCGAAGGTCTGAAGATCGTCACCCCGGCGCTGGAGCCCTATATTCTCCCGCTCGCAGTGCTGATCCTGTTTGCGCTGTTTTCAGTTCAGTCGCACGGCACCGCGAGTGTCGCGCGCTTTTTCGGACCGATCACACTGATCTGGTTCATCGCGCTCGCGGCGGCCGGTTTCTACCACATCGGCGATAATCCGTCGGTGCTGCGCGCTTTCAATCCGATCCATGGTGCGAGCTTCGTTGCCACGCACGGCATGATCGGTCTGCTCACACTCGGTGCGGTGTTCCTGGTCGTGACCGGCGCCGAGGCGCTTTATGCCGACCTCGGGCATTTTGGAAAAAAGCCGATCCGCATAGCCTGGCTGACGATCGTTCTTCCGGCGCTCACCATCAATTATCTCGGGCAGGGCGCGCTGGTGCTCGCCGATCCGAAGGCGATCGAGAATCCTTTCTTCCTGCTTTATCCGGAATGGGCGATCCTGCCGATGGTCGCGCTCGCGACGGCGGCGACGGTGATCGCGAGCCAGGCGGTCATCACCGGCGCCTATTCGATCACCAGTCAGGCGATCCAGCTCGGACTGCTACCGCGGCTCGAAATCCGGCACACCTCGGAATCGCAATTCGGGCAGATCTACATGCCGCGCGTCAACATGCTGCTGCTGATCGGCGTGCTGGTGCTGGTGCTGTTCTTCCGCTCCTCCAGCGCGCTGGCCTCCGCATACGGCATAGCCGTCACCGGCACGATGGTGGTGACGGCGCTGATGGCGTTTGTGGTCATCTGGAAAGTCTGGAAATGGGGCCTCGCCGCAGCGCTCGCGATCATGCTGCCTTTCCTGCTGATCGATCTGGTGTTCCTGTCCGGCAACCTGCTGAAGATCGTCGATGGCGGCTGGATGCCGCTGGTGCTCGGCGCAGCCTTGATGGTCCTCATGTATACGTGGCGCAGCGGCAGCCGCGAACTGTTCCGCAAGACCCGAAAGCTCGAGACGCCGCTACGCGATCTGGTCCGGATGTTGGAGCGCAAGCCGCCGGTGCGGGTGCCGGGGACAGCCGTGTTCCTGACCGGCGATCCCGAGAGCGCGCCGACGGCGCTGATGCACAGCCTGAAACACTACAAGGCATTGCACGAGCAGAACGTGATTCTGACGGTCGAATATGCCGAGACGCCGCGTGTCGACGAGAGTGAAAGGGTGCGCATGGAACCGCTCGGCGAGAGCTTCCGGCGGGTGATCCTTCGCTTCGGGTTCATGGAGCGGCCGAACGTGCCGAAGGCGCTGGCCATCGCGCGCAGGCTGGGCTGGAGCTTCGACATCATGTCGACCTCGTTCTTCCTGTCGCGGCGGACGCTGCGGCCGGCGGCGAACTCAAAATTCCCGCGCTGGCAGCACCATCTGTTCATCGGCTTGCCAAAACGCGCTCGCGACGCGACCGACTATTTCCAGATTCCGACCGGGCGCGTGGTCGAGGTGGGAACGCAGGTGACGGTGTAACCTTTTCCAAGGTTGACGGCAGGGCGGGACGGTGGTTCCTCTCTGCCGTTGAACGGGGAGAGGCAGTCGCATGAGCTGGTTCAGCCGAAAGCCGCCGGTGGTGCACGATCTGAAGCCGGAGGACGTGGCGCGCGGGATTGCCGAGGGCCGCATCCTGCTCGTCGATGTGCGCGAGCCGAACGAGGTCGCTGTCGAAGCCTATCCCGACGCCGCGGTGGTGCCGCTGTCGACATTCGATGTGGCGCAAATTCCCGATCCCGGCTTCAAGCAGGTGGTGTTTGCCTGCCGCTCCGGGAAGCGCTCGGTCACCGCGTCTCTCGCCGCGCAGGAGGCCGGCCTGCCGCACGATTCTCACCTTGAAGGCGGCATCATCGCCTGGAAACAGGCGGGGTTGCCGACCAAAACCGGATAGGTCCATTCATGTTCCGATTGCCCACATTCCGCGCTGTTTCGGCGCTGGCTGCCGTTGCGATCTGTCTGTCGGCCGCGCCCGGTGGCGCGCAGAAATCGCGCGTCCTCAACGTTTATAACTGGTCGGATTATGTCGACCCGCAGGTGCTGCAGGACTTCACCAAGGAAACCGGCATCAAGCTGCGCTACGACACCTTCGATTCCAACGACACGCTGGAAGTGAAGCTGCTGACCGGCAAGTCCGGTTACGATGTCGTGGTACCGACCGCCTATTTTCTTGAGCGGCAGATCAAGGCCGGCTTGTTCCAGAAGCTGGACAAGGCAAAGCTTCCGAACCTGAAAAATGTCTGGCCGGAGATCGCCGACCGCCTCGCCAGTTACGATCCGGGGAAAGGCGTTGCCGTCAATTACATGTGG
>JAEZBA010000383.1 GCA_023430245.1 Pseudomonadota bacterium | reverse complement strand
CCTTCAGGTCGTGCGGCACGAAGGCCGAGCGAATGCGTGCGGACATTACGAAGCTTTCTGCTGGCCGAGATACCAGTCGAGGATCTGTTCGCCTGTCCAGGATACGACGCCGGGTTTGGCGAGAATGTCGGCGAAGGCGCGCTCGACATGTCCGATCCGGTGCGGCACGCCGGAGAGATAGGGGTGGCAGGCCATCGCCATGATTTTCGGCCGCTCCGCGGATTCTTCATACAGGATGTCGAACTGATCCATCGCGCGGTCGTAGAACATGCCCGAGGGATGGTATTGCGCGGTGAACAACACGATGTCGTGGATCTCGAAATTGTAGGGCAGGGCAACCACCGGCTTGTGCGTGGTCTTCAGGGTGACCGGTTCGTCGTCCAGCACCCAGTCGCCGATATATTCGACGCCTGCCTCGCTCAGATAATCGAGCGTGTCGAAGGTCTGGGTCAGGCCGGGGCCGAACCAGCCGCGCGGGCGATAGCCTGCAAACTTTTCGATCACGTCCATCGCCTTGTTGATGGTCGCGCGCTGGTCGTCGAGCTTGTGCATCGGGATCTGCTCGTAGCCATGCGCGTTCAATTCCCAGCCCGCTTTCAGGCAGGCTTCGACCACCTCGGGATAGCTTTCGCAGACCTTGGCATTCAGCGTCACCGTTGGCGTTGCGCCGACGCGCTCCAGCATTTTCTTCATGCGCCAGAAGCCGACCCGCATGCCGTATTCGTGCCAGCTCCAGTTCGGATGATCGGGCAAGAGCGGCTGCAATTGCGGCGGCACGATCACCATGCGCGCCATCGCCCGCGAAATATCCCAGTCCTCGAGCGCGAGCACCGGCCAGATCACCATTCGCACGCCGTCGGGGAATGTCAGCTTGGGGCGGGTTTCGATTGGTGAAAAAGCGATCCGTTCACGCGGCTGCATGGCATTCCTCCAGATTGTGTTTGTTATGGGCGCTGTGGCGGCGGGGTCAACCGATCACCCGGATCGGCTTGCCGTCGAGGAAGGCGCGGATCGCCTCCACGGTCCCGCCGTAAAACGCACGGTAGCCGTCCTGCGTCACATAGCCGAGATGCGGCGTGATGACGACATTTGGCAGCGTGCGCAGGGCATGGTCGCGCGGCAGCGGTTCGGTATCGAAGACGTCGAGGCCGGCGCCTGCGATGGTCTTGTTCTGCAAGGCTGCGATCAGCGCCGCCTCATCGATGATCGGGCCGCGCGAGGTGTTGATGATATACGCGGTGGGTTTCATCATGCCGAGATCGGTCTTGCTGACGAGGCCGCGGCTGCGGTCGGACAGCACCATATGGATCGAGATGAAGTCCGATTGCTGAAACAGGTCGGCCTTGGTCGCATAGGCGACGCCGTGCTCCGCGCACCGTTCGGGCGTGAGGTTCTGGCTCCAGGCTATCACCTTCATACCGAAAGCCTGACCCACCTTCGCGACCCGCTGGCCGAGATTGCCGAGCCCGACAATGCCGAGGGTATGGCCAAACAGATCGGCGCCGATGGTGGCCTGCCAGGCCTCGCCCGCCTTCATGCGGGCATTCTCCTCGCTGATATGGCGGGCCAGGTCGATCATCAGCCCGATCGCAAGTTCCGCGGTGGGATGCTTGGCACCCTCGGTTCCGCAGACCAGGACGCCGCGCTCCTTTGCCGCCGCGACATCGACAGAGGCATTCTTCAGCCCGGTGGTCACGATCAGCTTCAGGTCCGGCAGCTTTTCGATCAGGCTGCGCGGAAACGGGGTCCGCTCGCGCATCAGGCAGACGATGCCGAATCCCTGCAGCGCGCGGGCGACCGCATCCTCGTCGCCCAGCCGCTCGTTGAACACCGTGACATCCGCATCGGCGGTCACCCTGGACCAGTCGGCCATTTTCAGGGCCACATTCTGGTAATCGTCGAGCACGGCGCAGCGGTAACGCATCGGAATGCCTTCGGTTTGAGCGCGGACAGAGGCAACACATACCGATCCGGTAACCGGGCGCAACCGGCCCGTTCACGAGCGGTTGAACCCGTCCGCCTGGTGCCGCGACGAACCTTGGATCGATCCACCCGCGCTGGTAATGTGCACCATCAGCGAGCGCGGCGCAGTTGGCTTGCGGAGACTTGGCGATGAAGCGTCTGACCACGATACTGTGCGGTCTGTGGGCCGCCTTCGCGCTGTCCGTTGGTCCCGCGCAGGCGGAGAAGCGCGTTGCGCTGGTGATCGGAAATTCCGCCTACCAGAATGCCTCCAAGCTCGCCAATCCGGTCAACGATGCCAATGCCATGGCCGAAATGTTTCGCCGTGCCGGCTTCGAAGTGGTCGAGGCCCGGACCGATCTCGGCAACCTCGAGTTCAAGCGGGTGGCGCGGGATTTCACCGCGATCGCGCGGGATGCCGACATTGCCGTGATGTATTTCGCCGGTCATGGTATCGAGGTGAACGGCACCAATTATCTGCTGCCGGTCGATGCCAAGCTCGCATCCGATTTCGACGTCGAGGACGAGGCGCTGTCGCTCGATCGTCTGGCGCGCGCGCTGGAGCCGGCGAAGCGGCTGCGGCTGATTATCCTCGATGCCTGCCGCGACAATCCGTTCGTGCGGACCATGCAGCGCGGGGTGGCGACGCGTCAGGTTACCTCGGGTCTTGCCAAGATCGAACCCGCGACCAGCGATACGCTGATCGCGTTCGCGGCCAAGGCCGGCTCGACCGCCGAAGACGGACGCGGCTCGAATTCGCCTTTTACAGCGGCATTGGTGAAAAATCTGGCGGTGCCCGGCCGCGATATCCGGATCGCGCTTGGTCATGTGCGCGACGAGGTGGTGCGGGCGACCGGCAACAAGCAGGAGCCGTTCGTTTACGGTTCGCTCGGTGGCGCAACGGTGGCGCTGGTGCCCGAGCCCAAGCGCGAGATCGCGGTGCAGCCGGCGGCACCATCCGCACCGGCACAGGCTGTCGCCGACCCGCGCCGGGATTACGAATTCGCTGAGCGTGTCGGCACCAAGGAGGCCTGGGATTCCTTCCTGGCCGTTCACAAGTCTGGCTTCTACGCCAACCTCGCGCGCTCCCAGCGTGAGAAGGTGGCGCGCGACGAAACCACCATCGTGCCGCAGGTGCCGCCGGCGCCTCAGGTTGCTCCGGCCCAGCAGGCGCGGCCGGTTCAGCCGCAAATCAGTGCGCCGTCCGAAGCGATCAAGCCGCCGCCGGCCGAGTCGAAGTCCGTCGTCGCGGTGTTGCCGCCGCCCGCCGATGCAAAACGCGAGATCGAAATCCGTCCCGATCCGAAGGGCGAATTGCGTGTCGTGACGCGCACCCTGCAGACGGAATTGCGGCGGGTCGGATGCGATCCGGGCGCGACCGACGGAATCTGGTCGCCGAAATCGCGCGAGGCTCTGGGCCAGTTCAATCGCCATGCCGGCACGGATCTCGATACAGAGGTGGCGACCGTTGGCGCCCTCGACGCGGTCAAGGCGCAGCGCGGCCGCATCTGCCCGCTGATCTGCGGCGCCAATCAGCAGGAGCAGGGCGGACGCTGTGTCGCGATCCCGGCGAAGCCGCAGCTGAAGAAAGAGGCTGTGCGTCCGCCGGAGCCGAGCGCGCGGGAACGGGCTCGGGAACGTGCGCGAGAGCGGGCCGAGAAGAACCGGGAACGGCTGCGCGCGCGCGGGCGAGACGAGAATGTCAGCCGCCGTCCCGCCGCAAGCCGCGTGGCCTGTCCCGCCGGCTCGTCACCGATGCCGCAGGGCGGGCGAATGTGCTGCGAAACCACGCCGGAGGGCCGAGGCGCGCCGCGAATATTCTGTCCCTAGTGTAGTGGGCCTCCACCTGGTTTCTGGGCGCCAACGCGCGCAGCAAGATCGCATCCGCCGCGGTGACCGCGAGCGGCATCATCTTCAAACGCCGGAACCGGATCGTTCCGGCTTACCAGTTACCGCGTCAATGCGCCGGGCGTTGCCTTGGGAAGGACGCTGCCGCCGATCGCATCGGGACGAACAGGCAGCGCGTGTTGGCGCCCTGATGCTTGACCCAATGCTTGTCGACATTGTCGTAGTCGCAGGCGCAACGGTAGAACTTGCCGTCCGGCGACCAGGCGGTGCGTTTGCGCACCTGTCCGGTCGACTTTACCTCCCACTCGTCGTCCGGGAGCGACCGCAATTCCTGCTCCGAGACTTCCCAGCAGCAATCGTTGGTGACGCAGCAGGTCGCCGGAATCCAGGACAGAAGCCACGGATTGGAGTGGTATTCTCCGGCGATTGCGACGCTCGCGATTGCGAACGCCGTGGTCACCGCAAGCGCCAAAGCCCACAGGGCGTGCCGGCGGCGCGGCGTGTCGGTTGCGGCCCTTTCACGCGACTCCCGGGGCCACTCGGTTTGCATCGGATCAGAAGACGTCGGCGACGCATTACAGTTGGTCATCGTGTGTGACATTGCTTTTCTTCTTTCGGGTTCAGATCCCGGCGGGTTTTGCCAAGCAAGCTTCTTGCCAAAAATGCTGCACTGCACGCGTTTGGCGCGGCGCGAGGCTCAAGCGCCACGGTTGCCGGATTTCGATACCTCCCTTTGGACTTGTGGTACCCGGCCCGGCATTGCCTGCAACCTGAAGGCGAGCCATACTGGCGGTATCAGGGGGCGTCGTCGTGCGTGCGATCGCGGTCGTCGGTGCGTTGGTGGTGCTGTCCGGGTGCGTAACGACAACGGCGCCGGCG
>JAEZBA010000382.1 GCA_023430245.1 Pseudomonadota bacterium | reverse complement strand
GGGTTAGTCAGAATGTCTCATTAGTTCAATGTGGAGGCGCATTGCGAGGCGGGCGGAATTATGGTTTGAGAAGCCGGGATTTTCCCTGAAATCCTGGCGCGCATCGCCGCTTCCGCAGGCCCGTTGGCCCCTGGCGATTCGCGCGCCATCGGGCTGCCGGCCGTCGGCAGACGCAAAATCGGCGGACAGGATTTGTCGAAGGAGCGAAGTCGGGTGCAGAAATTCTTGATCGCAGCAGCAGCAGCAATTGCAGCAGCGCTGGTTCCCGCAACGGCAATGGCCGGTCTCGGGCAGCCCTCGCCCTGGCAGCTTGGCTTCCAGCAATCCGCCACCCCGATCATGGAGCAGATCAGCTGGTTTCATGACTTCCTTCTGGTGATCATTACCCTGATCACGGTGTTCGTGCTGGCCTTGCTCCTGATCGTCATCGTCAAGTTCAACGCCCGCGCCAACCCGGTCCCGTCCAAGACCACGCACAACGCGCTGATCGAGGTGGTCTGGACCGTGGTCCCGGTGATCATTCTGGTCGCGATCGCGATCCCGTCCTTCCGCCTGCTGTTCGCCCAGCTGACCATTCCGCCGGCCGAGGTCACCATCAAGGCGACCGGCAAGCAGTGGTTCTGGACCTACGACTATCCGGACAACGGCTTTTCATTCGATTCGCTGATGGTGCAGGAAAAGGATCTCAAGCCCGGCCAGCCGCGCCTGCTCGCGGTCGACAACGAGGTGGTGGTCCCGGTCAACAAGGTGATCCGGGTCCAGGTGATCGGCGCCGACGTGATCCACGCCTTCGCGGTGCCGTCCTTCGGCATCAAGATCGACGCCATCCCCGGCCGCCTGAACGAGACCTGGTTCCGTGCCACCCGCGAGGGCGTCTATTACGGCCAATGCTCCGAATTGTGCGGCAAGGACCACGCCTATATGCCGATCACGGTCCGGGTCGTGAACGATGCGGACTACGCCGCCTGGCTCGACAAGGCGAAAAAGCAGTTTGCGTACCGGCCATCGCCGGAGGATGGCGTCGCCGTCGCCGCGACCGACGCGCCGAGCGCACAATAAGCGCGGTTCCTATCACATATATCAGAACATGAATATGTGTGTTAGCCTGAACCGCCTGACGAAAAACGACTGAAGGGTAAGACCATGGCAGCTACGCCGCACACCGACGCCCATAGCGATCCCCATGCGCATGACGCGCATGACCATCCGACCGGATGGCGGCGCTACGTCTATTCGACGAACCACAAGGACATCGGCACGATGTATCTGTGGTTCGCGATCTTTGCGGGCGTGGTCGGCGGCATCCTGTCGATCGCCATGCGGCTCGAGCTGCAAAATCCCGGCATGCAAATTTTTGCCGATGCGCACATGTTCAATGTCTTCACGACCGCGCACGGCCTGATCATGATCTTCTTCATGGTCATGCCGGCGATGATCGGCGGCTTCGGCAACTGGATCGTGCCGCTGATGATCGGGGCGCCGGACATGGCGTTCCCGCGCATGAACAATATCTCGTTCTGGCTGCTGCCGGCCTCGTTCGCGCTGCTCATCATCTCTCTGTTCGTCGAAGGCGAACCCGGCGCCTCCGGCGTGGGTGGCGGCTGGACCCTGTATGCGCCGCTGTCGACCAGCGGCCATCCCGGACCTGCAGTGGACTTCGCGATCCTGTCGCTGCATCTCGCGGGCGCCTCGTCGATCCTCGGCGCCATCAACTTCATCACCACGATCCTGAACATGCGCGCGCCGGGCATGACCCTGCACAAGATGCCGCTGTTCGTGTGGTCGATCCTGGTGACAGTATTCCTGCTGCTGCTGGCGCTGCCGGTGCTTGCGGGCGCCATCACGATGCTGCTCACCGACCGCAATTTCGGCACTACCTTCTTCTCGCCGGACGGCGGCGGCGACCCGATCCTGTATCAGCATCTGTTCTGGTTCTTCGGCCATCCGGAAGTCTACATCCTGATCCTTCCGGGCTTCGGCATTGCCAGCCAGATCATCGCCACCTTCGCCCGCAAGCCGGTCTTCGGCTATCTCGGCATGGCATATGCCATGGTCGCGATCGGCGGCATCGGCTTCATCGTGTGGGCGCACCACATGTATACGGTCGGTATGAACACCGCGACGCAGGCCTATTTCGTCGCGGCGACCATGGTCATCGCGGTGCCGACCGGTGTGAAGATCTTCTCCTGGATCGCCACCATGTGGGGCGGGTCGATCGAATTCCGCACGCCCATGCTGTGGGCCGTCGGAATGATCTTCCTCTTCACGCTCGGCGGCGTCACCGGCGTCGTGCTCGCCAATGCCGGCGTCGACCGCTCGATGCACGACACCTATTACGTGGTGGCCCACTTCCACTACGTGCTGTCGATGGGCGCGGTGTTCACGATCTTTGCCGGCTGGTATTACTGGTTCCCGAAATTCTTTGGGTACATGTACAGCGAGACCATCGGCAAGCTGCATTTCTGGGTGACCTTCATCGGCGTCAACATCCTGTTCTTCCCGCAGCACTTCCTCGGCCTCGCCGGCATGCCACGCCGCATCGCCGATTATCCGGACGCCTATGCTGGCTGGAACTATGTGTCGTCGATCGGCTCCTACATCTCGGCGCTCGGCCTGCTGATTTTCTTCTACGGTCTGGTCACCGCGTTCATGCGCAAGGAGAAGGCGGCAGACAATCCGTGGGGTCCCGGTGCCACCACGCTGGAATGGACGCTGTCGTCGCCGCCGCCGTTCCATCAGTTCGAAGTCCTGCCGAAGATCAAGTGATCTTCGGCAGCTCCTGACCGAGTAAACGCTGACAATGTCGAT
>JAEZBA010000330.1 GCA_023430245.1 Pseudomonadota bacterium | reverse complement strand
GGCTATGCCACTATTGTGCGCGCCCTTGCGGCTTCGGACATAGTGCGGTTTGGCGTCGTCACGAATCCTGTCGCTATCTTTCTTTTGCGTCATGGCCTCATCACCACCTTGATGCAGCCGTCCTCCTTGTCGCGGAAGGACTTGTAGAGTTCGGGGCCGTCTTCGAGCGACGCCGAATGGGTGATCACGAACGTGGGATCGATCTCGCCCTCGATCACCTTTTGAAGCAGCGGCTCAAGATAACGATGGGTATGGGTCTGGCCCATCTTGAAGGTCAAGCCCTTGTTCATCGCCGCGCCGAAGGGGATGTGGTCGAGCATGCCGATATAGACGCCGGGAACGGAGATGGTGCCGCCCTTGCGGCAGGAAAAGATCGCTTCGCGAAGAACATGCGGGCGGTCGGTGCCGATATGAAGCGCCGCTTTGGCTTTATCCAGCATCGCGTCGGCACTCGCGCCTGCATCGGACTCCGTGCCGACGCAGTCGATGCAGCGATCAGGACCACGCCCGTCCGTCATCTCCATCAGCGCGTCGTAGACTTTCACCTCGCTGAAATCGAGCGTTTCGGCACGTCCGTGAGTGCGCGCCATCTCAAGACGCTCAGCCACCTGGTCGATCGCTATAACGCGGCCGGCGCCCATCATCCAGGCGCTCTGGATGGCGAACTGGCCGACGGGGCCGCAGCCCCAGATGGCAACCGTGTCGCCATCTTCGATGCCTGCGTTCTCGGCAGCCATCCACCCCGTGGGGAAGATGTCCGACAGGAAGAGCACCTGATCGTCCTCCATGCCGTCGGGTACCTTAATCGGACCGAAGTCCGCGAATGGGACGCGCAGATACTCAGCTTGTCCGCCGGCATAGCCGCCAAGCATGTGCGAATAGCCAAACAGGCCGGACGGAGAATGACCCATCGCCTCGATCGCCTTGTCGGCATTGCGGTTGGACCGGTCACAGAGCGAGAAAAGTTCCCTTTGGCAGAAGTAGCATTCGCCGCACGCCATGTTGAACGGGACGACCACGCGGTCTCCAACCTTGAACTTTGAATGTCCTTTGCCGACTTCGACCACTTCGCCCATCGTCTCGTGGCCCAGTACGTCACCGGATTCCATCGTCGGCATGTAGCCATTCATCAGATGAAGGTCAGACCCGCAGATCGCACACGACGTCACCTTGATGATGACGTCCCTGTCATCCTCGATTGCGGGGTCATCGACGCTGTCGCAACGAATGTCGCCCTTGCCGTGCCAGCATAGTGCTTTCATGGGATATCCCTTTCGGTAAGCTCGTGGCCCGCCTCAGGCACAAGCTCTTCGTCGCGATGAGGTTCCGAAAAGCCAACGAAGTATGCCTCACGAGGAACGCCCAGCCATCCGTTGCGTTGAGTGCGATCGATCACGCCCCCGTGAATCGGACTTCAACATCGAATCGAAGGAACATCACAATGGCCAAGCAAAAGACACTGGAAGACCTCTTCCACGACACGCTCAAGGACATCTACTACGCCGAGCGCAAGATCCTGAAAGCGCTGCCCAAGATGAAGCGTGCCGCCCAGTCGGACGACCTCAAGGCCGCCTTCGACAAGCACAAGGAAGAGACCGAGGGTCACGTCGAACGGCTGCAGCAGGTATTCGAAATCATCGGCAAGCGTGCCCAGGGCAAGACCTGCGATGCCATCGAAGGCATCATCGCCGAAGGCGAGGAGATCATGGACGAGTTCAAGGACACGGCCGCGCTCGACGCCGGGTTGATCTCAGCCGCGCAGGCAGTCGAGCACTATGAGATCACGCGCTACGGCACGCTCAAGCGCTGGGCGACCGAACTCGGCATGGCGGACGCCGCCGAGCTGCTCGATGCGACGCTCAAGGAAGAATCGAAGACCGACAGCGACCTGACCAAGCTAGCCGACGCCTCGGCAAACGATCGGGCGAAAGCGAAGAAAGCCGCCTGAGACTTAAGCGACCCGGGAGACGATCTCCCGGGTCGCTTTGCATCCGGTTCGCGATCGACGCTTTCAGGCAATTGCCAACACCAGCTCACGAGGAACCCACGATGGCCCGCACCCCAGCCAAGACCAACAACGGCAAGGCAGCCAGCATCCACGACCAGAAACTCGTTCGCGGCAATGGCGGCGAACTTCATCAGGTCGCTGACGACGACAGCGAGATATTGACCACAGCCCAGGGTGGTCCCGTTGCCGATGACCAGAACACGCTGAAGATCGGCGAGCGTGGACCGACGCTGATAGAGGACTTCCATTTCCGCGAGAAAATCTTTCATTTCGATCATGAAAGGATTCCCGAGAGGGTCGTCCATGCCCGCGGCTACGGCGCGCATGGCTATTTCGAGACCTACGAATCCTTGGCGAAATACACCCGCGCCGACATCTTCCAGCGCGCTGGCGAGAAGACGCCGGCCTTCGTGCGCTTCTCGACCGTGGCCGGCTCGAAGGGCTCGTTCGACCTCGCCCGCGACGTGCGCGGCTTCGCGGTGAAGCTCTACACGCAGGAAGGCAACTGGGACATCGTCGGCAACAACATCCCCGTCTTTTTCATTCAGGATGCGATCAAGTTCCCGGACATCGTCCATGCGGTGAAGCCGGAGCCGGACCGTGCCTTCCCGCAGGCACAATCGGCGCACGACAATTTCTGGGATTTCATCTCGCTGACCCCGGAATCGATGCACATGATCATGTGGGTCATGTCGGACCGGGCGATCCCGCGCTCCTTCCGGTTCATGGAGGGGTTTGGCGTCCACACCTTCCGCTTCCTGAACGCCAGGGATGAGTCCACCTTCGTCAAGTTCATCTGGAAGCCGAAGCTCGGCCTGCAGTCGGTGGTCTGGAACGAGGCGGTGAAGATCAACGGCGCCGATCCCGACTACCATCGCCGCGACCTTTGGGATGCGATCCAGGCCGGTGATTTTCCGGAGTGGGAGCTTTGCGTTCAGCTCTTCGACCAGGAGTTCGCGGACTCCTTCGATTTCGACGTCCTCGACCCGACCAAGCTGATCCCCGAGGAGATCATCGAACCGATACCGGTCGGTCGCCTCGTGCTCGATCGGATGCCCGACAACTTCTTCGCCGAGACCGAGCAGGTCGCTTTCATGACCCAGAACGTGCCGCCCGGCATCGACTTCTCCAACGATCCGCTGCTCCAGGGCAGAAACTTCTCTTATCTCGACACGCAGTTGAAGCGGCTCGGCTCCACCAATTTCACGCATCTGCCGATCAACGCGCCGAAATGCCCGATGCATCACTTCCAGCAAGACGGGCATATGGCCATGCGCAATCCTGTCGGCCGCGCCAACTATCAACCGAACTCATGGGGACAAGGACCGCGCGAGCACCCGCAGAAGGGGTTCCGCTCCTTCGCCGACGCCGAGGACGGCCAGAAGGTCCGGCTGCGCGCCGAAAGCTTCGCCGACCACTACAGCCAGGCGCGGCAGTTCTTCATCAGCCAGACGATTACCGAGCAACAGCACATCGCCATGGCGCTCACCTTCGAACTGTCGAAGGTGGAGACGCCGGTCATCCGAGAGCGCGTGGTCTCCCACCTGCTCAACATCGATGAGGGGCTCGCCGAGACGGTAGCCGAGAAGCTCGGCATCAAGAAGCTGCCGACGAAGGCAGATGCGGCGGTCGAGCCGCGCGACGACCTGCCCGCCTCCGACGCGCTCTCAATCGTCAAGAACGGGCCCGACAGCTTCCATGGCCGCAAGGTGGGAGTGCTTGTCAGCGACGGATGCGACGGCGCGCTGGTCAAGAAGCTCGAAGCCGCACTCAAGAAGGAAGGTGCGATGATGGAGATCGTCGCGCCGAAGGTCGGCGGCGTCGAAGCCGCGGATGGCAGTGTCATCCCCGGCAAACAGATGATCGATGGCGGCCCTTCCGTCCTCTACGATGCGGTCGCGATCATCGTCAGCGCGCAAGGTGCCGAAAAGCTTGCCAAGGAAGCCACGGCACGGGACTTCGTCGCCGACGCCTTCGCCCACTGCAAGTTCATCGCCCACGTGGAAGCAGCGCAGCCGCTGCTCGAAAAGGCCGGCGTCGAACCTGACGAAGGGATCATGCCGCTCGGAGCCGCCTCCGACATCACCGCTTTCATCGAAAGCTGCCGCAAGTTGCGGCTGTGGGCGCGGGAGCCGAAGGTCAAGCTGTAGATCGCCATGAAAGCGGGAAGCGTCATCGACAGGCACGACGGCTTGAGTTCGCGGATTGCCGCCGACAGGGTTACAAGCCCGGCCCTTGCGAGCCGCTCAGGTCCTGCTGGGTTGCCGATTGTCGTCATTCCCGCCCGAAATGAGGAAGCACTTCTGCCGCGATTGATGGGAGCACTTTCGCGGCAGACGGTGCTCGCCAGCCTTCCAAAGCCGCTGAACGTCGTCATTGTCCTGAACAACACTGATGATCGATCAAGCGAAGCCGCCGCCAGCGCAGCATCGCGCCTGCCGCGCATATGCCTGACCCTGAAGGACGATCATTTTCCGCCGCCTCAGGCCCACGTCGGTTCCGCGCGAAAGCTCGCGATGGATGTCGCGAGCATCATGATCGACAACGAGGCGGGGGTGATCCTGAGCACAGATGCGGACTCAGTTCCGAAC
>JAEZBA010000109.1 GCA_023430245.1 Pseudomonadota bacterium | reverse complement strand
TGTCGGAACCATGGGCCGAGTTCTCGCCGACCGAAAGCGCGAAGTCCTTGCGGATGGTGCCTTCCGCTGCGTTAGCCGGATTGGTAGCGCCCATCACTTCGCGATACTTGGCAACGGCGTTTTCGCCTTCCAGCACCTGCACGACGATCGGCTCGGAGATCATGAAGTCGACGAGCTCGCCGAAAAAGGGGCGCTCCTTGTGCACGCCGTAGAAGGTCTCGGCCTGCGCCCGGGTGAGGAGGATACGCTTCTGCGCGATGATGCGCAGGCCGGCCTTCTCGATCACGGCGTTGATCGCGCCGGTCAGGTTGCGCGCAGTGGCGTCCGGCTTGAGAATCGAAAAGGTGCGCTCGATCGCCATGGATGACGTCCTCTAAGGATACTGGGAAAATGAAGCCCGGAATGGGCGCGAGCGGCTTATAGCCATGCGCATCTGCCACGGCAAGGCGGCCAGCGTGGCGCCCCGTCGCACCCAGTAGCACCGCAAGCCTATGAATTCCTGAGGCTTTCCGGCCCGAAACCGGCTTCGAACCTTTTCCGGACAGGCCGCGACAGACGATCAGGATGTGACAGCACATCCATCACAGGAGAGACCCCCATGTTCCGCAAGACCATCCTCGGACTGGCTGCCGGTGCTGCGCTCGTCACTGCCGCGCTCGCCCCGACTGCCGCTTCGGCCCACTACTACGGCTACAAGAGCTACGGCTATTACGGCTACAACAACTACTACAAGCCCTATTACGGCTATCGTTCGTACAAGCCGTATTACGGCTACCGTTCGTACTACCGCCGTTACTACTAAGCACGACGCGCCTGATGGCGCCGTGCTGACCCGGCCTCCATGCGAGGCCGGGTTTTTTTTATTCCAGTGCCCGACAAACGCCGCTCTTGAGAACATGGGACGTCAGAGCAATTCGCTTGAACGCGAAAGCGACGTGCGCCGCCGAGCACCCTGCCCGGAATTGAAAGCCTCGCTTTGCACAACATGTCGCAGTTTTCATTGCGCAAGTTTAATCGGCATTGCCGAACGCACTTCTCTCCGCACGCGACTGATCTTCACAGGATGCAATCAAGCGTCCACCCCGAAGGAGAGAACAAATGCTTCGCACCACCGCTATCGCGCTCGCCGCCGTCGCTACCGTCGGCATTGCCTCGCTCGCGACTCCGTCCACGGCAGAGGCTCACGGCTGGAAGGGCCCGCATCATCGCCACTGGCATGGCCATCACATTCACGTCCGCCCGCGATCTATCACAATTGCTGGCGCCGCGTGTGGGTCAACACCTATTACGGAGGCTTCTGGAAGCGCATCAACGTCTGCTACCGATAACATTCGGTTCGGACGATCCTGCCGGGAGGCAGAGAGCCCCGGATCCCTGAAAGGGACCGGGGCTTTTTTCTTTCGTTATGAAATGCTGAGTGCGCTACACGAGCGCGATCAGCCGCACTGGTCCGCCGGTCGCATCCTTGACCTTTGGCGCACCGACCACGAGCGTGGCCCCGCTCGCCGGCACCTGATCGAGACCGGCGACATTCTCCAGTCCCCATCGTCCGGACGGCAGCCACAGATAATGCGTCTTGAAATCCTTTGACGCACCGTGGTCGAGCGAGAGTGTGTCGACCGCGAGCCCCGCTGCCTTGCGCTCGGTCATCAGCCATTGCGCGGCGTCCGGCGACACACCGGGGAAATGAAAACTGCCCGCGGCGTCCTTGCCGGTGAACTTCGCCTCATCGGTGACGTAGCGCGCCCAGCCGGAATGCATCGCGACGCAGGCATTGTCCGGAATGCGGCCGTGCTTTGCTTCATAGGCCTCCAGATCGCCGCGCGTCATCTGGTAATCGGTATTCTTCGCTGCCTGCTCCGACACATCGACCACGGCGAGCGGCGCCACCAGTGACGCCACATCGATCCGATCGGCGGTCGCACCATTCTCCGAAAAGTGGATCGGCGCATCGAGATGGGTGCCGGCATGCTCCATGAGTTGCCACACATACGAGTTGAATCCGTCCTTCTTCAGCTCCGCCTGTCGCTTCATCTCGATACCGGGCACACCGAAGAAAGTCGGAAACGCGGGCGACATGGTGTGCGTGAGGTCGATCGCGCGGCGAAAGCTGCGCTCCTGCGCCAGCGCGGTCGGAGCAGCAACCGCGGTCGCAGCAAATGCCGTCACCGCCGCGCCCCTGAAAAAGCCGCGCCGCGTCAATGCAGCACGCACCGCCTCTTCACATCCCGGAACGCACATGACCATTCTCCCCTAACCCGCAGACCGACCGCAAATCCGCGTCACCATGCCGCGAACCACATTGCAGCTCCGCGCAACCGCATCATGAAGCGCGGTCGAGAATCGCGCTAGTGTTCCGTTGAAACCGACATTCGCAAAACGCGCTGCCGCAGCATGCCAATGCCGGGTTGAGAACACCCGATGCTGTTCGGGACGCTGAGGGAGGGTTTTGTGCCGGCAAAATTGGCGATCGGAATTGTAGCTGCCAGTGCCTGTGCTGCCCTGGTCCTTGCGGACATCCAGCGTGCCGCAGAAGCGCACGGCTCCCATTCGCACCGTCCGCGCATCGGTGCGAGCCACAAGACCCCGACCGGCGCACCGGAGACCTGGGGCACCTATTGCATCACCGAGCTTGCGCCGCTGTTCCGCGAGGCGATTCAACTAGCGCAAGCCAATCAGTCGACGCCGCCGGCAACTCCATCCGCAGCGTCGGGCGCCGTGGCGAGGAGCCAGCCTGCAGGCACGGTGAATATCAAGCCGATGTTTCCGGTGCCGGCCCAGAAGTTGATCCCGCAGCCGTCAAACATCCCGCTGCTGCAGCCGCTGCCACCCTCACTATCGGCCAAGCCGCAGGAAACGACCGAGAAGATGAAGATCTTCATCGCGCGCAAGATCGTCACCATGGATCCTGGCTGGCCGACCGCGACCGCGGTGGCGGTCAAGGACGGCCGCATCCTGTCGGTCGGCACGCTGGAGGACATGCAGCCCTGGATGAAGCGCTTCCCGTATGAGATCGATCGGCGCTTCGCCAAGCAGGTGATCTATCCGGGCTTCGTCGAGGCGCATGGCCATCCGGTGATGGGGTCGGTGGCGATCAGCCTGCCGCCGCTGACCTATTTCCCGCTGCGCAATCCTTACGGACCGGACTTTCCGGGCGTGAAGACCCGCGACGACGCGATCAAGGCGCTCCGAAAATACGTCAAGGAGGCCAAACCCGGCTCCACGGTACTGACCTGGGGCTATGACGTGGTGGCGATGGGCGGCGAGATGCCCGATCGCGATCAGCTCGATGCGATTTCCAAGACCCAACCGATCATCGTGTGGGATGCATCGGAGCATTACGTCTTCGCCAACACCCCGGCGATCGAGAAATACGGCATCACCAACGAACTGGTGGCCAAGACCATCGGCGCCGGAAAAAATCCGGACGGCTCCTCGAACGGACAATTCCTCGGCACCGAGGCCGCCAAGATCATCATGCTGAAGCCGCTGGCGGAGGTCCTCACCCCGGAAGAAGGCATGCGGCGGCTGCGCTATCTCGGCGCGCTGATGCAGCAGGCCGGCATCACCACCACCGGCGACCTGTTCTATGGCGGCGTCAATCTCGAACTCGAGAACACGCTGACGCGACAGTATTTCGGCCAGCCCAACTCGATCGCCCGCATCGTGCATGTCGCCGACGGCGCCACCTTTCAGGAATTGTTCGGCGATCGCGCGGTCGAGGAGGTCACCAAGCTGCGCTATACCAGCAACGAGCGCCTGATCTTCAACGGCGTGAAATTCTATGCCGACGACGCCTTCGTCTCGCTTGGCATGGAGTTGCAATATCCCGGTTACATCAACAACGACCGGTTCAAGGGCCTGTTCATGTATTCCTCGAAAGAGGCGTTCCTGAACGCCATGCGGCCGTGGTGGAATGCCGGCTTCCAGATCCACGTCCATTCCAACGGCTCCGGCGGCTACCAGATCACCCTCGACGCGCTGGCCGCGTTGCAGGCCGAAACTCCGCGCTTCGACCACCGCTTTTCGTTCGAGCATTTCGGGATTTCGAGCACGGCGCAGGTGCGGCAGGTCAAGGCGCTGGGCGCGGTGATCTCGACCAACCCCTATTACGTCTCCGAACGCGCCGATTTGAATGCCGACTATATCGGCGCCGACCGCGCCTCGCTGGCGGCGCGGATGAATACGATCCTCAAGGAAAATATCGTTCTGTCGCTGCATTCCGACACCCCGGTTGGCGTGCCGAGCCCGCTCTATGAAGTCTGGACGGCGGTGAACCGGATCGGCGAATTGTCGGGCAAGACCCACGCCCCGGC
>JAEZBA010000102.1 GCA_023430245.1 Pseudomonadota bacterium | reverse complement strand
GCCCAAAGCCGTCGCAACCCCTGCACGTCCCGTGCCTCCGGCGGTGCCGCAGGCGGCGACACCCGCCACGGTTCCTCCGCCTCCGGCCGCAGCCTCGCAGCAGCCGAGGCTCGGCGAGGCGATCCTGATCCGGCGCTTCTGCACCACCGACTTCAGGGTGCTGTGCAAGGGCGTGCCGCTCGGTCAGGGCCGGGCGATCCAATGCCTCGCCAATAACGGCGCAGCACTCTCACACGACTGCCGCCAGGCAATGGCCGAAACCGGGGCGTTGCGGCCTTAGGCGACCTCGGGACTCCAGCCCATATATGACTGTCGTCGTCGTCGCAGAGCCATGATCATCATGTCGTACACTCAGATTTCATCGCGAAAGCGGCCCAAACAGGAGCGTTCCACCGCGCTCGTTACTGCGATCCTCGACGCTGCAGGACAGGTCTTGCACAAAGAGGGAGCCCGGCGATTCACGACCGCGCGGGTCGCGCAAAGAGCCGGTGTCAGCGTCGGCTCCGTGTACCAATACTTTCCGAACAAGGCAGCGATCCTGTTTCGCCTGCAAGTCGATGAATGGCAAAAGACCACGGACGTCTTGTGCAGCATCCTCGACGATTGCGAGCATCCGCCGCACGACCGGTTGCGCAGTCTGGTTCGGGCTTTTATCCGTTCGGAATGTGAGGAAGCGGCGGTGCGCGCGGCACTGAATGACGCCGCCCCTTCCTACCGAGCCGCTGCCGAAGCAAACGGAGTGCGGGTATCGTATGACGATACCCTCAAAGTATTCATGCGCGCCGCGCTGCCCGGCGCCTCGGACGCCACGCGCGGCAGGGCGGCAGACCTGATCCTGACGACGCTTTGTGCGTTGGGGAAGGACTTTTCGAACAAACCTCACGCACCGGCCGAAATTGAAACCTACGCCGATTCCCTCGCTGAAATGTTCTCCGCCTATCTGGACCGCCTTTCGCACAGCGAACGCTTCGGCCAGTGTTCAACGGCGAGCAGTCCCAGCAAGACCTGAATAGCGGGTCGCCCAGATCGTCCAGAGAATCGGGTAACGCCTCCACGCAGGCTGACAATCCGCGAGGATCCGCGATTCCCCGACGCGGCGCGGGAATGCGAATAGCGAAGTCAGCCCTGCCCCATATCTCTCGCCAGCAACGGACGCGATCATCGTCTGACGGAGCCACGCCGCTCGCCGGCCGCTGGCTTCGACGTCACTGACGAAGTGCTGGCTCGATTCCGATGCTGTTCCTGACGATGCAAGGCCGGCTGCCGGAGAAAAAATGCGATGCACAATCAGACGAAGCAGCGTTGCGGTCTCGGTGCCGCGGTCTTTGGCGTGCTCCTCCTTGGAGCAGATCCTCTCCTCGCGGCGCAAGGAGCATTGGATCGTGAAACCGGTGCAGCAGGATCGGCGCGGACCATCGACGCGGCCGCTCGCACCGTGAGAATTGCAGACGCTGCGTCAGCATTTCTTGCAAGCCTGAATGCCGAGCAGAAAGGGGCGGCCCTGTTTGCATTCGGGGACGATGAGCAACGGCGACGCTGGTCGAACCTGCCGGAGGGGCTGTTCGACCGCAGAGGCGTGAGTTGGCGGGATCTCACCGGCGAGCAGCGCCACCGATTCACGGCGCTTCTTGCAGCCCTGCTGAGCACACGAGGCTTGGCCATGGTCGAGAGGCAAATGGCCGCCGAACGAATATTGGCCGCCGAACGTGGTTTCCCTGCCCTCGTCGACTGGTTCACAGGCGTCAAGCGGGGTGACGAATATTACTACGTCTCGTTTTTGGGTGCGCCAACCTCCACGCAACCGTGGATGCTGCAGTTCGGCGGCCATCATCTGGCAATCAATGCCACCATGGTCGGTTCAAGAGTGACGCTCTCGCCCACCTTGACCGGGGGAAATCCCGTCAGGTTTCAGTTGAACGGCGAAGCCGTCAATATCGTTGCCGAGGAAGTGTCGCGCGCGACCGCGTTGTTTCGCAGCCTCTCGGACCAGCAGCGCAGCAAGGCGCTGATCAGCACAAAGCGCATCGATCTCGTCAGCGGTCCGGGGAACGACGGCAAACCCTTGCCAGCAACAGGCCTTCCCGGGAGAGAGATGACCTCCACACAGAAAAAGCTCTTGCTTGAGTTAATCGAGGCGCGTCTTGGAATTCTGAATGCCTACCATCTGGTCCCGACTCTGGTGGAGGTCACAAGCGATCTTGATCGGACATACTTTGCCTGGTTTGGGCCGTCACCGGATGCAGGCGCCGCATACTGGCGGGTGGCCGGCCCGCGCGTGCTCATCGAATTCGCGCCCCAAAGCCGTGGTGGAGATCCCTCGAACCACCTCCACAACATGTACCGGGATCCCGCTAACGACTACGGAATGGAATGGCTGAAGGCAAACTGACCTGCGGTCACCGATAACACCGCACACAATCCAGAACAGGCGCCACCGGTGTTTATTCAGAGCTGCCGGCCATGTAATCAGGCAACCATGACTCGAAGCGCGCCGACAGATCGGCCACCGCGACCGGCGTCTCGCCGCCAAGCGTGAGCGCCTTGCCGCCGACTGTGCCGATTCGCTTGGCTGCAACACCGGCCACCTGCGCGGCTTCGATCACGGCGGCGAGGTTTTCAGGCTTCACGGTCAGGACGTAACGCGCCTGATCCTCGCCGAACCAATGGGCATGCGCCGCGATCCCGTCCGGCGCGTCCAGTTTCGCACCAAGCCCCGACGCTATCGCCATCTCGGCGAGCGCAACGGCAAGACCGCCGTCCGACAGATCGTGCACAGCAGTGACACGGCCCTCGCCGATCAGCCTGCGCACGAATTCGCCGTGACGCTTTTCCACCGCGAGATCGACCGGCGGCGGGGCCCCCTCCTCGCGTCCCGAAATTTCGCGCAGATACATCGATTGGCCGAGCCAGCCTGTGGTTTCGCCGATCAGGACAACGACGTCGCCATCATTCTTGAACGCCACACTCGCCGACGTCGTGAAGTCCGCCAGCACGCCGACGCCGCCGATAGAGGGGGTCGGAAAAATCGCGCGGCCATTGGTCTCATTGTAGAGCGACACGTTGCCGGACACGACCGGAAAGTCGAGCGCCTTGCAGGCGGCCGCGATGCCGCGCACGCAGCCGACGAACTGGCCCATGATCTCGGGCCGCTCGGGATTGCCGAAATTCAGGTTGTCGGTGATCGCGAGTGGCGTTGCGCCGACCGCCGACAGATTGCGATAGGCTTCCGCCACCGCCTGCTTGCCGCCCTCGAACGGATCGGCCTCGCAATAGCGGGGCGTCACGTC
>JAEZBA010000100.1 GCA_023430245.1 Pseudomonadota bacterium | reverse complement strand
CCGATTGCGACTGCGCGGTGACTGCGGTCCCGGCGGGTGCAGCCGAAGAAGCTTCAGCCGGTGCGGCAGTATCGGGCGTAACGCCCTCAGACTTGGTGTCTTCAGTCATGCGAAAAATTCCTGCGCTTTGATCAGCGCGTTGGCCAAGGCGTCGACCTCGTCCCGCGTATTGTAGAGACCAAATGATGCCCGGCATGTGGCGGTGACGCCGATCCGGTTCAACAGCGGCATCACGCAATGGGTGCCGGCCCGCACCGCGACGCCGGAGCGATCGATGATGGTGGCGACATCATGCGGATGCGCGCCCTTCATCTCGAACGACACCACCGCGCCCTTCTCCCTCGCCTGCCCGATGATCTTCAGCGAATTGATCTCGCGCAGCCGGTCCTGCGCATAGCGCAAGAGGTCGTCCTCGTGCGCCTTGATGCGATCCTTGCCGATCGAATTCACATAGTCGATGGCGGCGCCGAGTCCGATCGCCTGCACGATCGGCGGCGTGCCGGCCTCGAATTTATGCGGCGGATCGCCATAGGTGACGCGATCCTCGAACACGTCGCGGATCATCTCGCCGCCGCCATTGAACGGCGGCATCGCCTCCAGATGCTGGTATTTCGCCCACAGGACGCCAATGCCGGACGGCCCGTAGATCTTGTGGCCGGTAAAGACGTAGAAATCGCAACCGATGTCCTGCACATCGATCGGCATATGCACCGCCGCCTGGCTGCCGTCGACCAGCACCGGAATGCCGCGCGCATGTGCGATCCGCACGACGTCCTTCACCGGAACATACGTGCCGAGCGCATTCGACATATGCGTGATCGCGACCATCTTGGTGCGCGGGGTCAAAAGCTTCTCGAACTCATCGATCAGGAAATTGCCGTCGTCGTCGATCGGCGCCCATTTGATCACGGCGCCCTGCCGCTCGCGCAAGAAATGCCACGGCACGATGTTGGAATGGTGCTCCATGATCGAGAGCACGATCTCGTCGCCGTCCTTCAGATGCTCGCGGCCGAACGTGTAGGCCACGAGGTTGATCGCCTCGGTGGCGTTGCGGGTGAAGATCACCTCGTCCTTATTCGGCGCGTTGAGAAATTTCGCCACGGTCTCGCGGGCGCCCTCATAGGCGTCGGTCGCGGCATTAGCGAGATAATGCAGACCGCGATGCACGTTGGCATATTCGTGGGTATAAGCGTGCTGGATACGGTCCAGCACCGCCTTCGGCTTCTGCGCCGACGCCGCGTTATCGAGATAGACCAGCGGCTTGCCATAGACCTGCATCGCCAGCGCGGGGAAATCCTCGCGGATGCGAGCGACGTCGTACGATCCGTTTGACACTGCGGGATGCATGGTCACGCCCGCGCCCTGAGCCATGCGCGCGCCAACTCCATCAGCGACTCGCGCACGGTTTCGTTTCCGACCGCCTCCACCGTCTCGCCGATAAAGGCTTCCACCATCAGGGCCTCGGCCTCCTTCTGGGGAATGCCGCGCGCCTTCAGATAGAACAGCAGGTCGTCGTCGAGCGACCCCGCGGTCGCGCCATGGCCGCAGACCACGTCGTCGGCAAAGATCTCCAGTTCCGGCTTGGCATCGGCCTCGGCCTCTTCGGACAGCAGCAGCGCATGCGCCGCCATCTTGGCGTCGGTCTTCTGTGCGTGCGGCTGCACCACGATCTTGCCCTGGAACACCGAGCGGCTCTCGCCGTCGAGCACCGATTTGAACAATTCGCGGCTGTCGCAATGACCGACCGCATGGTTCATCACCATGGTGGTGTCGGCATGCTGCCGCGCGCGCAGCATTGTCGCGCCGTTGAGAATGAGTTCGGTGCCTTCGCCGGACAATGTCGCAAAAATCTGATGCCGCGACATCGCGCCGCCATAGGTCATCGCGAAGCTGCTGACCTTCGCCTTGCGGCCGGTCTGCAGGCCAAGCGTCGACAGCGACAAAGCCGTATCGCCGGCCGCATTGCAGCGGATGTGATTGAGCGACGCGCCGTCAAACACATCGAGCTCAACCAGAGTGTTGGCCTGATAGGCGATGCCATCCGGGCCCCGGTGCGTTTCGATGACGGTCGCCGAAGCGCCCTCTTCCACCACGATCAGGACGCGTCCGAAGCTTGCCAGCGGAGCGTTCGCCACGGTCTGGAAATCCAGATGCAGGGGCGTTGCGACGGTCACGCCCGCCGGCACATGCAGGATGGTGGTGTCGTGCATGAAAGCGGTGTTCAGCGCCACGGCCGTATTCGCCGCATAGGAGCGTTCGCGGTTCAACGCCGCTGTCACACTGTCCGGCAATTCGTCATCGTTGCCGAGCCGGTACCAGGCAACACCGTCCGCCTTGGCAGAGGAAAAATCCCGACCATTGACGAACAGGAAGCGGCAGGCATCGGCGAGCGCCAGCAGCGGCTTGGTCCTCTCCGCGGCCTCTACCTGCGCACGCTCCGGCAGATCGGCAAGCGGCGGCAGATCGCGCATGAAGGCGCGCAGGTCGGTGTATTTCCACTCTTCCACGCGCCGCGTCGGCAGCCCGGTGGCCTTCAGCGTCTCGAACGCATCCTGCCGGCGGCGCGCGATCGCAGGCCCGCCCCAATGCGATTGCCGGGCGGCATAATCGGCGAAGCGGCTCTGGATCGCGTCCTCTGCGGTGGAGCGTATGATCGTAAGTTCGGCCATGTCAGCTTACGCGGCCTCGTCCTGATACTGCGCGTAGCCCTTTTCCTCGAGCTCCAGCGCCAATTCCTTGCCGCCGGTTCGCACGATGCGGCCCTTCGACAGCACATGCACCACATCCGGGACGATGTAATCGAGCAGCCGCTGATAATGGGTGATGACGATGAAGGAGCGCTCCGGCGAACGCAGTGCGTTGACGCCGTCGGCCACGATCTTCAGCGCATCGATGTCGAGACCGGAATCGGTCTCGTCGAGCACCGCGAGCCGCGGCTGCAGCATGGCCATCTGCAAAATCTCGTTGCGCTTCTTCTCGCCGCCGGAAAAACCGACATTGACCGCGCGCCGCAGCATGTCCTGGCTGATGCCGAGTTCGCCCGCGGCTTCGCGCACCTTCTTCAAGAAGTCGGGTGTCGACAATTCCGCCTCGCCACGCGCCTTGCGCTGCGCATTCACCGCGGTGCGCAGGAAGGTCATGGTGGCGACGCCGGGGATTTCGATCGGATACTGGAAGGCAAGGAACAGCCCCTTGGCGGCGCGCTCGTCCGGCTCCATGTCGGCGATATTCTCGCCGTTGAACAGGATCTCGCCCGCGGTGATCTCGTAGCCGGATTTGCCGGCCAGCACGTAGGACAGCGTCGACTTGCCCGAGCCGTTCGGGCCCATGATCGCATGCACCTTGCCCTTTTCGACCGTGAGATCGAGGCCGTTCAGGATCTTCTTGTCTGCGACTTCGACGTGCAGATTCTTCACTTCAAGCAATGGCATTGGTTCTATCCAGTCAGTCGTCGAGCGCTTCGATCTCGGAGATCAGCGCATCCAGTGTGATTTCGCGTCCGCCACCGGCATCGACCTCGTTGGTCGACGGCACGGCCACGCTTTCGGTGATCCGGAACAGGTCGGGTCCGGCACGGCGCACGATCAGGAAGCGGCTGCCGCCCTTGAGGATCAGATCGTCGGCCTCGCGGCACACGTCCACGTCCGGGAAATGCTCCTGCACGCAATCGACGAGCTCGCCGACCGGCTGATTTCCGGACAGACAGGTCGTCGCTGCAGTTCTGAAGTTGGCTGTGGTCATCCCACGCTTCCTTCGAGCGAGATCGAGATCAGCTTCTGCGCTTCGACCGCGAATTCCATCGGCAGCTGCTGCAGCACGTCCTTGACGAAGCCGTTGACCACCAGCGCGGTCGCCTCTTCCGCCGACAGTCCGCGCTGGCGGCAATAGAACAGCATGTCCTCTGAAATCTTCGAGGTGGTGGCCTCGTGCTCGAACACCGTTGAGGAGTTCTTGGCCTCCAGATACGGCACGGTATGCGCGCCGCATTTGTCGCCGACCAGGAGCGAATCGCAATTGGTGAAATTGCGCGCGCCGGTCGCCTTGCGATGCGCGGTGACGAGACCGCGATAAGTGTTCTGCGAACGCCCGGCGGAAATGCCTTTGGAGATGATCCGGCTGGTCGTGTTCTTGCCGAGATGGATCATCTTGGTGCCGGAATCGACCTGCTGCATGCCGTTCGAGATCGCGATCGAATAGAACTCGCCGCGCGAATTGTCGCCACGCAGGATGCAGCTCGGATATTTCCAGGTGATGGCCGAACCGGTCTCGACCTGGGTCCAAGAGATCTTCGAATTCCTGCCGCGGCAATCGCCACGCTTGGTTACGAAATTGTAGATGCCGCCACGACCTTCCGAGTCGCCCGGATACCAGTTCTGCACGGTCGAATACTTGATCTCGGCGTCGTCATGGGTGACGAGCTCGACCACCGCCGCATGAAGCTGGTTCTCGTCGCGCATCGGCGCGGTGCAGCCGTCGAGATAGCTGACATAAGAGCCTTTGTCGGCGATGATCAGCGTGCGCTCGAACTGCCCGGTATTCTTCTCGTTGATGCGGAAGTAGGTCGACAACTCCATCGGACAGCGCACGCCTGGCGGCACGTAAACGAACGAGCCGTCCGAAAACACCGCCGAGTTCAGCGTTGCATAGAAATTGTCGGTCACGGGCACAACCGAACCGAGATATTTCTGCACCAGGTCGGGATACTCGCGGATCGCTTCGGAGATCGGCATGAAGATCACGCCGGCCTTTTTCAGTTCGGCCTGGAACGTGGTCGCGACCGAAACGGAAT
>JAEZBA010000085.1 GCA_023430245.1 Pseudomonadota bacterium | reverse complement strand
AGCAATTCTTCGGCGCAGCGCTCGCCTTCGGCTTCGTTGAACGCCCTGGCGAAGGCGACCAGCGCCGGCCGCGTCTGCAAGCCGGCAAGATTGCGATGGCGGAGAAAGGCGTTGTAGCGGTTGAAGCCCGTCGACACCGTCTGCGGGCCCGCGATGCAGGCAATGTCACGATGTCCGAGCGACACAAGGTGAGTGACCAGACGGCCGATGCCGTCATCCTCGTCATGCACTACCGATGAAAAGCGCGGATCGTCGGTGCGCCGGCTGACTGTCGCCACCGGCAGGTCGGCGGCGAGCCGCGACACCATCTTGTCGCTGCGCAAGACGCTCGCCATGATCAGCCCATCGACGCCGCGCGCGCGCATGGTCTCCAGAACCTTGGCCTGGCGCCGCGTGCTGCCGTCGGTATTCGCCAGAATGGCGACGTAGCCATATTGCGCCAGGCCATCCTCGATGCCGCGGATGATCGGCGGAAACACCGCGTCGGTGATATCCGGAACCACGACGCCGATCGTGCGCGTGCGGCTGGTCTTGAGCGAATAGGCGGCGAGGTTCTGCCGGTATCCGAGCCGTTTGCTGGCCTTCTTGATCTGCTCGATCAGTTCCGGCGCGACCGGATGGCCGCTGTCCGGGTTGAGCGCGCGCGAGACGGTGGACACGTGCACGCCGACCTCGCGCGCAAGATCCTTCAGCCCGACCCTGGCTGGCCCGCGAGACTTCACCGGCAGGTCCTTGTCGCCGTTACAGTCCGGGCGGCGGACCGTCCGGACTGCAGTGCCGTTATCGAGCCAGGTTTCGTCATCGCCCTTATTTCGATGCCTCGGCGAACGGGAAGATCAGGTCGCCTGCCTTGTATTTCGGCGGATAGACCACGACCTGACGTGACCAGTCGGTGAACTGGCTCATGTCGTTGCCGGTCACGCCCTTGAACTGGATGCAGATGATCCGCGGGTCCTTCCATTCGCCGTCCGGGCCGAACGAGATCGGACCGATCACCGTGTCGAAGGTGTTGGCGGCGAGGTATTTCGCCAGCACGTCATCGTTCAGCGATTTGGTCTCGGTGACGGCCTTTTCCAGGATCTGCCCGGCGGCATAAGCGTAGGGCGGATAGGTATAGCCCAGCGGATCGAGTCCGAGATCCTTCGCGCGCTTCTGATATTCCGCCATCATCTCCTTGGTGCCGGTGAATTGCAGGCTGGGGGCGGGGATGTAGAATTCGTTGCTGATATAGCCGTTGATCATCGGGCCAAGCTGCTGCTTGATGCCGGTGACCAGCAGGCCCAGCATCGCGCCGCCGATCACCTTGGGCTTGAACTGGATCTCGTTCGCGGTGCGAATAATGCCCGCCGTGTCGATCGGCAGCGTGGCGGCAAACACCACGTCCGGATTGGCGGCCGCCATGGCGCGGACGACCGAGGTGAATTCTGTGGTCGAGGGCGGATAGGTGCGGTCGAACACGATCTCCATGCCGTGCTTCTTGGCATTCGCCCGCGCGCCATCGAGCGCGTTGCGCGAATACTCGACATCGGCGCCGATCAGCGCCACGCGTGTCGGCTTCGGCTTTTGCTCGGCGGCGAGATCGAACACGCATTTGGAGTAATTCGCCGTGTCCGGCCCCTGCGAGTTCATCGAGAAGTAACGCGGATATTTGAATTCCTTATTGGCGCCGAGGCCGAAAATCCCGATCGTTGTGCGGTTGGCCTGAATGATCGCCGGCATGGTCGCCGCGATCACGTTGGTGCTGTACGGCCCGATTAGCAGGTCGACCTTGTCGACGCTCATCAGCTTGGCATAGATGCCAGGTGCGTTCGCCGGATTGCCTTGATCGTCGTAATAGACGAACTCGACCGGCCGACCGAGCAGGCCGCCCCGCTTGTTCACGTCGGCGCGCCAGATTTCGAGGCCGGCCAGCACCTGTTTCCCGGCCGGCGATGTCGGCCCGGTCGAACTGATGCTGAACCCGATCCGCAGCGGATCGGCTGCATTGGCGTCATGTGAAAAAAGGGCGAGCGTGACGGCTGCCGATACGCTCAACGCAAGGGCCGCCAGCCGGCGGCTAGAGCTGGTGATCATTGTGTCCTCCCGATTGGCCTTATGTTCGGCCTTGGGAAGAAGCGTAGCGCGGGTGGCAAAACTTGGCAATCGTTTGCCGCGATGTTAGCACTCGCCACTGCCGGCGCCGAAAAATTGCTGGCGTATTGGAAATGTTGCGTGCATTCACGCGTCACCGATCCGCGATCAACGGCGGACGGATACGGAGGAACTCATGTTCAAGGCCTCGGCCGGCGTCATGCTGCCCACATCGATTATCGGATCGCTGCCGCGTCCAACCTGGTACACCGCAACGCTGGGCTCGACCCCGTTCCTCGAAGCGATGGTGAATTCGCGTTACCGCGAGCAATACGAGGACGCGGTCTCCTGCTATCTGCGGGCGCAGGAAACGGCCGGGCTCGACATCGTCACCGACGGCGATGCGCATTATGACGAGCAGGTCGGCGGCATGAGCTGGCAGAGCTATCCTCTGACGCACATGGAAGGGTTCTCCAAGGAGGCGGTCCCGTCGGTCTACAAGGTTGGCGCTGTCGCCTATCCACGCGGTCACATCCTCCACGATTTCCTCGAGGCCCGCGTATTCCCGAAGATCACCGGCCCGGTCGGTCGCGGCAATCTGCAATATGCGCCGATGTGGAAAGTGGCGCAGCGCATGACCACGCGGCCAGTCAAGTTCGGGACGATTCTGCCCGAGCTGCTCGCGGCCTCATGCGAGGACAGCTATTACAAGGATCCGATCGAACGCACCTGGGCGCTCAGCGACGCGATCAATGAGGAACTGAACGATCTCGCGGATGCCGGATGTCCGGTGCTGCAGATGGAAGAGCCGCAGATCCATATGGTGCCGGTGCGCGGCAAGGCGTTCGGCAAGCTCGATGTCGCCGATCTGGTCAAGGTCTTCAACAATACGGTCAAGGGCTTGCGCGACAAGACCGAGGTCTGGTGCCACACCTGCTGGGGCAATCCCTCGCAACAGCGTATCTTCAAGGAGCCGCAGAGCTATCAGCCGACGCTCGAGGCGCTGAATTCGATCGAGGCGGATGCGCTGACGTTCGAGACCTGCTCATCGGGGACCGGAGACCTCAAGGCGATCGGCGAGATCATCAAGGACAAGAAGGTGGTGATCGGCGTCATCGATCATCACACCTTGCAGATCGAGCGGCCGGACGAGGTCGCGGCACTGATCCGCGAGGCGCTGAAACATATTCCGGCCGAGCGGCTGGTGATCTCGTCCGATTGCGGCATGGGCCGGGAAGGCATGGGCCGGCGGCACGCGGCGTATAAAATGGTGTCGATGGTTCTCGGCACCAACATCGTCCGCAAGGAACTCGGCTTGCCGGAGGCGGAATGCCTGGCGGCCGAGGGCCGTTACTCGCTTACGGTGGCGGCGAAATAGCCGCCACCTCGCCGCCGCGGGATCACGCCGGCTCGAGCAGCTTCGGATAGGTTGCCGGCTTGAAGAAGCTGGCGCCGGGCACATAGACGCGGCCGGGCGAAAGGTCCGGCCCCTCGTCGCCCTCGATGGCGCCTTCGAAGGTCAGCTCGAGTTGAACGCCACTCGGGTCATAGACGAACAATTGCCACAGCGTCGTGCCCGGCACTTCGAACTCGCGCCAGTCGAGGCCAGCCTTTTTGAAGCGCTCGATATACGAGCGATAACCCGAGCATGACAGCGAGACGTGGTCGATGGCGGCGGTGCCGTAGGGCGCCTTGCCTTCCGGGCCGAGCGCCGGGCCGCCGGCATAGATGTGAATGATGCCCAGTCCGCCGGGCTGCGGACAGGCCAGCCAGGCGCCCGGATAACCGAAATCCGGCCGGTGCATCTCGCGCAGGCCGATGACCTTGGTCCAGAAATGAACGGTGGCGCCAAGGTCGGCGGTCTTGATCGCAAGATGGAAAAGGCCGTGAACGGTCGCGAGCGGAAGCTGGGCCATCTGTAGTCTCCAATTCTGAGCAGGCTATTATACGCCCGATCGCCGGATCTGCGAGTGCCACCGGACGCGATTAAATAATGGGCTGCGGGTGTTGGTTTGCGCCCGCTGCGAAGGCAAAGCCCGCGGGCACGCCAGCCCAGGCCGCCATCGCCGCAGCGGTTTCGCCGAAAGATTAAGCGCTGTCGTTTCGGCATCGTGGCGGAAAGAAATCGGCGGCAGATCGGGGCAGTGAACGGCCCTAGCGTTGCCTTTATCGGTGATGGCACGCGGATTGCTGACTTCACCCTTACGTTCAACGCGATGTCGCGGCTCTGGCGTATTTCCGCGCACTGAGCTGGCGCAGGGAGTTTTCGATGATCACCCATAAGATTGCGCGCCGCGCGGTTCTTGCCGGTGCGCTTGCGGTCATGACGGCGATGCCGGCGCTCGCGCAGTCGCTGACTCCGATCCGCTTCACGCTCGACTTCAAGCATCAGGGCATTCACGCCTGGTATTACGTCGCGCAAGAGAAGGGCTACTTCAAAGACGAAGGGCTCGACGTCAAGATCGACCAGGGCGAAGGGTCTGCCGCGACGGTGAGCCGCATCGTATCGGGCGCCTATGATGCGGGGTTCGGCGACATCAATGCCATCATCCAGGTTGCCGCATCGAAGCCGGGCGAGGCGCCGGTGATGGTCTACCAGATCTATAACCGGCCGCCTTTCGTGCTGGTCACCAAGGCGAGCGGTCCGATCAAGACGATCAAGGACATCGAGGGCAAAAAGCTCGGCGGACCGGCCGGTAGCGCCACCTTGCGGCTGCTGCCGAGCCTGGCCAAGGCCAACAAACTTGATATTTCCAAGATCGAAATTCTGAACATGGCGCCGAACCTGCAGGAGCAGATGCTGATCCAGGATCAGGTGCAGGGCTCGCTCGTCTTCAATGTCACGAGCTACATGAACCTGATGCAGCAGAAGCAGAATCCCGACAAGGACTATCTCTGGTTCAACTACGGCGACCACGGCCTCGATCTGTATTCGAACGGCATCATGGTCTCGCAGAAATTGCTGAAGGAAAATCCGAAGGCGGTCGCCGGCCTCGTGCGCGCGATCAACAAGGCGATCAAGGACGTGATCGCCGATCCGGACATGGGCGTGAAGACGCTGGCCAAGATCGAGCCGCTGATCAATCAGGATGTCGAGAAGAAGCGCATCGCCTATGCGCTCGGCAACCTGATGAATGGTGCGGAGTTCACCGAGCTCGGCTTCGGAGATCTCACCGACGACAAGCTCACGCGGTCGATTGACGTGATTGCGGAAGCTTATGACCTGAAGGCGAAGCCGAAGGCGTCGGAGGTATTCAACCGCTCCTTCCTGCCGGCCAAGTCCGAGCGCATGTTCGCGCCGAAGCCGAACTGATTGAACCTCGGTCCGGGGCGGATTTCCGCTCCGGATTCAATGTCTTGCAAGTCCGTTC
>JAEZBA010000077.1 GCA_023430245.1 Pseudomonadota bacterium | reverse complement strand
AATGTAAGCCGGCGGGGCCTTGCCTGCCGGGTCGGGCCCCACTGTGCGGCTCGACCCGTTCACTTTGCCAGTTCGATTCCCGGCCCGCGATGCCGGGGCGGACGGCCAGATGCGGCAGGTCGAACTCGACCGCGATCGCGTGGTGCTGCGGCGTGCAGTTCGCGGGATGCGGATGAAAATCCGGCTGGCGGTCGATGCCTTTGTCGGCATCACGCTGGTACCGGCCGGGGAGGGCCCCGCCGCTTCCATCATTCTCGACCATGCGGACCCGGCGCTGTCGGTTCCGTTACTGGATCAGGCTCCGCTCGACGAGGCCATCGTGATGTGGCGGGCCTGGGGCCGCGTGCTCGGACTGTCGCTGTGGCAGCGCGGCGCGGATGGCGACGTCCGTCAGGTCTGTCCCGGCCGCCGTTCGCTGCAAATCGCGAAGGATACCGGCCGCAGGCGCCGCCGCTCCACCATCAGGAAACGCCGGCCGTCGATCCTGATGCGGCGCAAGCCCGGACGGCATATCGGCCTGTCGAATGTGCATCGCGGCGAGCGCGAGATCATCGCGCGGAACTAGGGTCGCGTCTAACGCAACGCCGCGTCGAGGATCATGCCGGCGAACAGGATCAGTCCGGCATCGCGATTGGACTTGAACAGGCGCAGGCATAATCCCGGGTCGGCGATATCGAGCCGCTGCACCTGCCAGGCGAGATGTGCCGCAAAGGCGGCCAGCCCGATCGCGAAGATCAGTCCCGCGCCGGCGAGCCAGCCCGCGAGACCGATCAGCATCACCGCCAGCGCAAAGAACAGCGCCAGCATCGGCTTTGTGCGGTCATCGAACAGGATCGCGGTCGACTTGATGCCGATGAGGGCGTCATCCTCGCGATCCTGGTGCGCATAGATCGTGTCGTAGGCGATCACCCAGGCGATCGATCCGGCGTAGAGAACCAGGGCTGCGAGATCGAGCCGCCCGAACACGGCCGGCCATCCCATCAGCGCGCCCCAGGAGAAGGCGAGCCCCAGCCCGATCTGCGGCCAGTGCGTCACCCGCTTCAGGAACGGATAGATCGCAACGGTCGCAAGCGAAAGGATGCCGACCAGGATCGTGAAGGGGTTGAATTGCAGCAACACCGCGAGTCCGACCAGCGCCTGCAGGACCAGGAAGGCAAACGCCTGCCGCGCGGTCACCTGTCCCGCAGGGATCGGCCGCGAGCGGGTGCGCTCGACTTTCGCATCGAGGTCGCGGTCGACGATGTCGTTCCAGGTACAGCCGGCGCCCCGCATCGCGAAGGCGCCGACGAAAAACAGCAGGCAATGCCAGGGATCGGGGTAAGGCCGACCGGCGGCGATGGCGGCAAGCCCGGCCGACCACCAGCAGGGCAGCAGCAGCAGCCAGGACCCGATCGGGCGATCGAGCCGCGCCAGCCGCAGATAAGGTTTGAGCCAGGCCGGTGCTGCCGTGTCGACCCAGTTTCCGGTCGAATCGGCGACGGGCCTGGCGGTCTCGCTCATCGCGTCAGCGGATTGCCAGTGAGCGTATCGAAGGTGCTGCCGCGTTTTGCCGCGGCCGGAGTATCGGTGGATACCGACGGGATCCGGGATGTGCCGAGCGCATCGCTCAGGCTGGGCGCGCGTTTGGGGGCGGCGGCGGTGTCGCAGACCTTGGTGCGGATTTCGACGATCTTGGCGAAATTGCCCTTCCGCGCTTTAAGAGCGTCAGGCGGAACCCGGCACTCGGCACCGTGATCCTCGAAATATTTGATGACCTTGCTCTCTGCGGCGGCAAGATTTCTGAAGGCCTGGCAGACCACAGGCTGCTTCTTGCTCGCAGCCGCAGCCTGGATGGCTTTGCCCTTCTGCTCGGCGTCAGTCAGCAGCGGGGTGATTTCACCCATGCAGTCGCGCTGCGGCCTGCCGCCGCCCATGCCGCCGGGTCCAAACGAGGCGGCTGGCGCGGACGTCGGCGCGCTGGGCGCGCCCCATCCAGAACTCGGTGGTGGTGGCGCCGCCTGCGGGGAGGGTTGGCCCCAGCCGGAGGTTGGTGGGCCGGACGGCACCGGCTGCGCTGCGCCGGGCGTTCCCCAGCCGGAGGTCGGCGGACCGGCTTGCGCGAGTCGTGCAGGAGCATGGTCCGATGCGGCCAGCACCGGCATTGCGAAAGCAGCCAGTGTCAGCGCGGCGGGCAGGCTTGCAAACAGCCTCATTGGAGGTTCTCCCGGCCCCTCGGCCTTCCGGGTGGCTCCGTGATCAAGCCCGGAAAATAGGCGACACGGCGGCAAAACGCTATTCAGTCCATAATAGAGAGCCTGCGGGTTACGAGAAAGTTGCCGCTAGTGTCCCGAATCCGAAGTCCGCTTCATTCTGCGGCTTGCTCGTGAGCGGACTTTGGATTCGAAGGACACTAGCAAACCTACGATTCTCGTGTGGTTTGGTCCGGAAATCCGCTTGAAGAGGCCGCTGCGAGAATGAAGCGGATTTCCGAACCACCACACTAGCTTCACAGGGCCCCGTCTGACGCATGTCCCGATACGATTTTCGCACGCCGCGCCTGTTTGTCGCGCCCCCTCTCGCTCGTGGTGCGAGCCTGCCCCTCGACAAGGCGCAGTCCAATTATCTGGTCAATGTCCTGCGTTTCGAGCCGGGTGATTCGGTCCTCGTCTTCAACGGGCAGGACGGCGAATGGCGCGCGGAATTGCAGCGCGAAGGCAAGAAGTCCGTCGCGCTCGCGGTGGTCGAGCAGACTCGTCCCCAGCACGGCGCCTGCGATCTGCATTATCTGTTCGCGCCGCTCAAGCATGCGCGGCTGGACTATATGGTCCAGAAGGCGGTGGAACTCGGCGTCTCGCGGCTGCAGCCTGTGACCACGCGTCACACGCAGGCCGCGCGCGTGAATGTCGAGCGCATGCGGGCGAACGCGATCGAGGCGGCCGAGCAATGCGGCATTCTGACCGTCGCCGATGTTGCCGACGCGATTCCGCTGGGCAAGGCGCTCGACGGACTGACCGATGGACGCGTGCTGATTTTCTGCGACGAGGATGCGGAGACGCGCGATCCGGTCGCGGCGCTATCGCATCTCGAGCGGGGCGCGCCGCTGGCGGTTCTGGTTGGGCCGGAAGGCGGCTTCGCCGATGAGGAGCGGGCGCTGCTGCTGAAACATCCATCGGTGGCCCGGCTTGCGCTCGGCCCGCGCATCCTGCGTGCCGATACGGCGGCGGTGTCGGCGCTGACGCTGGTTCAGGCCGTCGTCGGCGACTGGGGCTGAGCGAAAGCCGGCCGCAGCACGAAGGCAAGCGGGAGGGTCAGCATCACCATCGCCGCGACGACCATGACGCCGCCGCCGAGGCCGATCCGGTCGCTGATGAAGCCGTAGAGGATCGGCGCAATCGCACCGGCGCCGATGGTGCCGGTATAGAACTGGCCAAAGGCGCGCGTGCGCTTCTCGGGCGCGACCAAAGCCGGCACCGAGCCGTAAAGCACCGACGACGTTCCGTTCAGCGCGATACCGAGAATGGGCAGCACGATCAGTGTCGCCTCCAGCGGCAGCGGCAGCGGCAGGATTGCGAGGATCAGCGCCAGCGTCATGACTTCGGTGAGGAACACGGTATTGATGATCCCTATCCGCGCGCCGATGAAGGCACAGACCAGCTTTCCGACCGCGCCGCCCGCGAATACCAGCGTGCGCGCCATGCCGATCAGAGGCAAGCTCGCGCCCTTGGCGGTGAGGATGAAGG
>JAEZBA010000024.1 GCA_023430245.1 Pseudomonadota bacterium | reverse complement strand
CAACGCGATTGTGCCGGGTCCGGATTTCCCGACCGGCGGCGTCATTCTCGGTCGCGGCGGCATCCGCAACGCCTACCATACCGGCCGCGGCTCGATCATGATGCGCGGCAAGGTCGAGATCGAAACCATCCGCAAGGAGCGCGAAGCGATCGTCGTCACCGAGATCCCGTATCAGGTGAACAAGGCGACCATGGTCGAGCGCATCGCCGAACTGGTGCGCGAGAAGAAGATCGAGGGCGTCTCCGACCTGCGCGATGAATCCAGCCGCGAAGGCTATCGCGTGGTGATCGAGCTGAAGCGCGAGGCCATCCCCGAGGTGGTGCTGAACCAGCTCTATCGCTACACGCCGCTGCAGACCTCGTTCGGCGCCAACATGGTGGCGCTGGAGGGCGGCCGTCCGCAGGTGATGAACCTGAAGGACCTGCTGGCGTCCTTCCTGGCCTTCCGCGAAGAGGTGGTGTCGCGACGCACCAAGTTCCTGCTCAACAAGGCGCGCGACCGCGCCCATGTGTTGGGCGGCCTTGCCATCGCGGTCGCCAATATCGACGAGATCATCCGGCTGATCCGCGCCTCCAAGGACGCCAACGAAGCGCGCGAGGCGCTGATTGCGCGCAACTGGCCGGCCAAGGCGGTCGAGGCGATGATCCTGCTGATCGACGATCCGCGCCACCGCATCAACGAGGACGGCACCTACAAGCTGTCCGACACCCAGGCCCGCGCCATCCTCGATCTGCGGCTGCAGCGTCTCACCGCGCTCGGCGTCGAGGAAATTCAGGCCGAACTCGACAAGCTCGCGGCCGAGATCAGCGACTATCTCGAAATCCTGCGGTCACGGGCCCGTATCCAGGCGATCGTGAAGGACGAGCTGGCGAAGGTGAAAGCGGATTTCGCCACCCCGCGCCGTACCGAAATCGTCGAGCAGATGGACGAGGTGGTCGAGGAAGACCTGATCCACCGCGAGGATATGGTCGTCACCGTCTCGCACCAGGGCTACATCAAGCGCGTGCCGCTTTCGACCTACCGGGCGCAGCGCCGTGGCGGCAAGGGCCGTGCCGGTATGCAGACCCGCGACGAGGATTTCGTCGCACGCCTGTTCGTGGCCTCCACCCACGCGCCGGTTCTGTATTTCTCCTCGCTCGGCAAGGTCTACAAGCTGAAGGTCTGGAAGCTGCCGGTGGCGGCGCCGCAGGCTCGTGGCAAGGCGCTGATCAATATCCTGCCGCTGGCGCAGGGCGAGCGCATCACCACCATCATGCCGCTGCCCGAGGATGAGACCACCTGGGACAAGCTCGACGTGATGTTTGCCACCACCAAGGGCTCGGTGCGCCGCAACAAGCTGTCCGACTTCTCCGATGTCCGGCCCTCCGGCATCATCGCCATGAAGCTCACCGAGGGCGAGGGCATCGTCGACGTTCAGATCTGCACCGAGGCGGACGACGTGCTGCTCACCGCCGCCAACGGCCAGTGCATCCGTTTCGCGGTGCCGGACGTGCGGGTGTTCGCCGGACGCTCGTCGATGGGCGTCCGCGGCATCTCGATGGAGGAGGGCGATCGCATCATCTCCATGAGCATCCTGCGCCATGTCGATGCGACCGCCGAGGAGCGTGCCGCCTATCTGAAGCGCGCCAATGCGGTGCGGCGCGGCGACGACGCTGATGCGGCCGACGCGGACGACGAGGCGGATGCCGAGGAGACGGCGGCCGATACCATCGAGCTTGGCGAGAAGCGCTATGTCGAGATGTCGGCGCTCGAACAATTCGTGCTGACCGTGACCGAGAAGGGCATGGGCAAGCGCACGTCCTCCTACGAATACCGGATCACCAATCGCGGCGGTAAAGGCATCGTCGCGATGGGCATCCTCGAAGGCAAGAAGGGCGCGAAGACCATTCGCAAGAAGACCGGCAAGCTGGTCGCGTCTTTCCCGGTCGAGGAATCCGACCAGCTCATGCTGGTCACCGATCGCGGTCAGCTGATCCGCACCCGGGTCGCCGGCATCCGCATCGTCAGCCGCTCCTCGCAAGGGGTGATCGTATTCGACACCGCGGAAGACGAACGCGTGGTGTCGGTCGAGCGGCTGTCCGAAGAAGGCGAAGACGTCTCCAACGGGTCGTAACGGTCCAACGGGTCGCGAACGGGCGCGCGAGCCCGCCGAAAATCTCAAATCGAAACAAGACTGTCACGTCCGTGGCGCATAACGCGCCGCGGCAAACACGGGTGAGCGCCATGAAGGCCGACGAAGCTGCCGAATTGATGGATTCCGAAACGACGCGCGACAGGTTCAAGCAGCGCGCCGCCGTAACCATCGCGATTTTTGCGATGCTGCTGGCGATCACCAGCCTGGGCGGCTCGAATGCGGGCAAGGAAGCGGTCAACAACAACGTGCTCGCTTCCAATTACTGGAATTTCTTCCAGGCCAAGAACATGCGCCAGACCTCGTTCGGACTGGCGGCGGACGAACTCGAACTGCGTCTCGCACAGAACGATCCGGCGCTGTCGCCCGAAGCACAGGCGGCACTGAAGGCGAAGGCCGAGGCCTATCGCAAGACCGTCGCGCGCTACGAGTCGGAGCCGGACACCCGCGAAGGCAAGAAGGAGCTGATCGCGCGCGCCAAGCAGCACGAGGCCGCACGCGATCATGCGCTGAAGCAGGACCCGTATTTCGACTATGCCGAGGCGCTGCTGCAGATTGCGATCGTGCTAATCTCGGTCGCGATCGTCGCCGATCTGGCCTGGCTGAGTTTCGTCGGCGGTGCTCTGGGGATCGTCGGTGCGCTGCTGACGCTGAACGGCTTCTTCCTGTTCGTCGAGCTGCCGTTCCTGAGTTAGCGCGAGCCGACGCCGATAGCTTCGTTCCATCGTGGGATGCCGCGCGGAAGCGGGGCATCCACGAGTCAGCGGACGGTGCGGCGGATGAAAT
>JAEZBA010000011.1 GCA_023430245.1 Pseudomonadota bacterium | reverse complement strand
TCATGGTGGTGTTCGCCGCGCTGACGCTGGTCGGGCTGCATGCCAAGGGCGTGCCGGCCTTCCTTGCGCTCGCACTCACAATTGTCGTGATGCTGGTGCTGGCGATTGGCGTCGAGCGGCTGATGCTGCGCCCCCTGGTCAACCAGCCCGACATCATTCTGTTCATGGCGACCTTCGGGCTCACCTATTTCCTGATCGGGCTCGGCGAGATCATCTTCGGCGGCGAGCCCAAGGTGATGATCACCAACGAATTGTACCTGCCGAAAGGCGCGATCGAGTGGAAGGTGTTCGGCGGCTTCGTCTCGTTCCAGAAGCTCGACATCGCCGCCGCCATCATCGCCTCGATCATGGTGGCGACGCTCGCGGTGTTTTTCCAGAAGACCCGCATTGGCCGCGCGTTGCGTGCCGTCGCCGACAGCCACAAGGCGGCGCTCTCGGTCGGCATCTCGCTCGAGCAGATCTGGGTGATTGTATGGTTCGCGGCCGGCATTGTTGCCCTTGCCACCGGCATCATGTGGGGTGCGCGCTCAGACGTGTCATTCGCTCTGCAGATTCTGGCGCTGAAGGCGCTCCCCGTTCTGATCCTGGGCGGGTTCACCTCGATCCCGGGCGTGATCGTCGGCGGCATCATCATTGGGGTCGGCGAAAAGCTCGGCGAATTTTATTGGGGCCCGCTGCTTGGCTCCGGCATAGAGAGCTGGCTCGCCTACATGATCGCGCTGGTCTTCCTGCTGTTCCGTCCGCAGGGGCTGTTCGGCGAACGCATCATCGAGCGGATATGAAGATGGGCTTGTTGCTACGAGCACCGCTGCGCTCCCTCTCCCCGTACTTACGGGGAGAGGGAAGAGGAGTCCGCTGATGTTCTATCGCGAGACCGGCCAGTACAAGACCAGCTACGCCGCCGTCATGGCGCTGTTCCCTATTCGGCAGGACCGGATCGGCATCGTGCTGATCCTGATCGTCGCCTTCGTGGTGATCCCGCTCACCATGTCGAGCTTCACGCTATCGGCGGTGATGATCCCGATCCTGATCTTCTCGCTCGCCTCGATCGGGCTCAACCTGCTGACTGGCTATACCGGGCTGATCTCGCTCGGCACCGCGGGTTTCATGGGTGTCGGCGCATACGCGACCTACAAGCTCACCACATTCTTCCCGGACGCCAATATTGTCCTGCTGATCTTGCTGTCCGGATTTTTCTCGGCCGCGGTCGGCGTGATCTTCGGATTGCCGTCGCTGCGCATCAAGGGATTCTATCTCACGGTCGCGACGCTTGCCGCGCAATTTTTCCTGTCATGGTGCTTCGTGCGCGTGCCTTGGCTGGTGAACTACAACGTCTCCAACGCCATCGAGGTGCCGACCCGCACTATGTTCGACATTCCGGTCACCGGTCCCAATGCATCGCCGGTGACGCGTTATCTTGTCGTACTCACCGTTGTCGTGGCGATGACATGGATCGCCTCCAACATCGTCCGCGGCCGCATCGGCCGGAGCTGGATGGCGGTGCGCGACATGGATATCGCCGCCGAACTGATCGGCATCCGGCTGTACCGGACCAAGCTGCTGGCGTTTGCGATCTCGTCCTTTTATTGCGGCGTCGCCGGTGCGCTGATGGTGTTCCTGTGGCTCGGCGCCGCGGAGGCGGATTCCTTCAACATCAACCAGTCCTTCATCATCCTGTTCATGGTGATCATCGGCGGCCTTGGCAGCCTGGTCGGCTCGTTCTTCGGTGCGGCCTTCATCTGGGGCCTGCCGATCCTGCTCAAATTCATTCCGGCATTGCTGGGGATATCGCTGCACGCGGCCACCGTGGAACACATCCAGTTCATGGTAGTCGGCGCGCTGATCATTTTCTTCCTGATCGTGGAGCCGCATGGGCTCGCAAGGCTCTGGCAGATCGGAAAGCAGAAACTTCGGGTGTGGCCTTTCCCGTACTGACAAGGCACACTCGGATCCAAACCCGCGGGCGGGTCACCGGCCGGGGGAAACAAGACGACCGGCTTCAGCGCCGGCGACACCAAGGGAGAAACGCAATGCGTCTCAAGCATCTTGCCATCGGAGCGGCCGTCGCAGGCCTTCTCGGCGGTGCCGCGATTCCCGCGCCTGCAATCGCGCAGGACTCGATCTATGTGCCGCTTCTGACCTATCGCACCGGGCCGTTCGCCGGCTCCGGCATCCCGATCGCGAACGGCATGAAGGACTATCTCGAAATGCTGAACGAGCGTGATGGCGGCATCGGCGGCGTCAAGCTCGTGGTTGAGGAATGCGAAACCGGCTACGACACCAAGAAGGGTGTCGAATGCTACGAGCAGGTGAAAGCGAAGAAGCCGGTTGTGGTGAATCCGTACTCGACCGGCATCACGCTGCAACTGATCCCGAAGGCCGCGGTCGACAAGATCCCGGTCCTGTCTATGGCCTACGGCCTGTCGGCTTCGGCGGTCGGTAACGAGTTTCCGTGGATCTTCAATCCACCCGCGACCTATTGGGACGGACTGTCGATGATCTTCCGCTATATCGGCGGCAAGGAAGGCGGGCTCGACAAGCTCAAGGGCAAGACCATCGGCTACATTTTCTTCGACGGCGGCTATGGCCGCGAGCCGATCCCGCTGCTCGAGCAGTTCGCCAAGGATTACGGCTTCAACGTCAAGCTCTATCCGGTGCCGGCCACCGAAATGCAGAACCAGTCGGCGCAATGGCTGAACGTGCGGCGCGACAAGCCGGACTGGATGATCATGTGGGGCTGGGGCGCGATGAACCCGACCGCGGTGCGTGAAGCGACCCGCATCAACTACCCGATGGACAAGTTTGTCGGTGTCTGGTGGTCGGGCGGCGAGGATGATGCGCGCGGCGGCGGTGAGGCTGCCAAGGGATATCTGACCCTGAACTTCAACGGTCTCGGTGCGCAATATCCGGCGCTCCAGGACATCAAGAAGCATGTCGTCGACAAGGGCAAGAGCCAGGTGACGGCCGACAAGTTCGGCGAGAACCTCTACAATCGCGGCGTCTACAATTCGGTGCTGATTGCCGAAGCCATCCGCAATGCGCAGAAGCTCACCGGCAAGAAGGCGGTGACCGGCGAGGATGTGCGGCGCGGTTTCGAGACCATGACGATCTCGGCGGCGCGCTGGAAGGAACTCGGTCTGCCGGATTTCGGCGCGCCGGTCGAGAACCTGTCCTGCACCGATCATAACGGTCACCACGCCGCCTATATGCAGCAATGGGACGGCTCAAAGTGGGTGAAGATCACAGACTGGATCGCGCCGATGAAGGAGCGGGTGCGTCCGCTGCTGGAAGCCGCGGCCGCGGATTATGTCAGCAAGAACCAGCCTTGGCCGAAGCGCACGGAGCCTTGCGACAAGGCGTCGTAACCTCGACGGCCCTCCGTCCACGAGCTCTTGCCACCCTCCCCCTTGTGGGGAGGGTCGGCGAGCGAAGCGAGCCGGGGTGGGGGCTTTGGACTTGTTTGTGACCCCCCCACCCCGACCGCTTCGCTTCGCTCAAGCGGTCGACCCTCCCCACAAGGGGGAGGGTGAAAAGGCAGCAATGTCCACGGTTAACACCGCCGCTAACCTCGCACCCGCACCGGAGAAAATCCTCTCCGTCAACAATATCGAGGTGCTCTACGATCACGTCATCCTCGTGCTGAAAGGCGTCTCGCTCGAGGTCGACAAGGGCGGCATCGTAGCGCTGCTCGGCGCCAATGGCGCCGGCAAGACCACCACCTTGAAGGCGATCTCGAATCTGCTGCATTCCGAGCGCGGCGAAGTCACCAAGGGCTCAATCGTCTTTGAGGGCGCCGAAGTGCAGTCGCTCTCGCCGAACGAACTGGTGCGGCGCGGCTGCATCCAGGTGATGGAGGGCCGGCATTGCTTCGGCCATCTGACGATCGAGGAAAATCTGCTGACCGGCGCCTTCACCCGGAAGGACGGGCGTGCTGCCATCAACCGCGACCTCGAAATGGTCTACGGCTATTTCAAGCGCCTGCGTGAGCGCAAGAATTCGATGGCGGGCTATACCTCCGGCGGCGAACAGCAGATGTGCGCGATCGGCCGCGCGCTGATGTCGCGCCCCAAGATGATCCTGCTCGACGAGCCCTCGATGGGGCTCGCGCCGCAGATCGTGGAAGAGATTTTCGAGATCGTGAACGATCTGAATGTGAAGGAGAATGTTTCGTTTCTGCTGGCCGAGCAGAATACCAACATGGCGCTGAAATACGCGCGCTACGGCTATATTCTTGAGAACGGCCGGGTGGTGATGGACGGCGACGCGAAGTCGCTGGCCGAGAACGAGGACGTGAAGGAATTCTACCTCGGCATTGCCGAGGGCAAGCGCAAGTCGTTTCGCGAGGGTAAGCATTACAAGCGGCGGAAACGGTGGCTGGCGTGAATTGATGGTTGGCGGCCTTTCTTCTCCCTCCCCCCTTGCGGGGGAGGGTCGGGGAGGGGGGTACTTCACATTCAGGAGTGATTTGCCGGGCTTACCCCCCTCCCGGCTCACTTCGTTCGCCGGCCTCCCCCGCAAGGGGGGAGGCGAACGGAGTATGCGGATGCAACTCGACCAATACGACGCTCTCGAAACCCGCGACCCTTCCGAACGTGAGCACGCAACTTTCGCGCAGCTTCCCGAACAGATCGTGCGCGCGCTCACTGCGCCCGGCTGGACCAGGCATCTCGACGGCATCGACCCGAAATCCATTGCCTCACGCGCGGCGCTCGCCGAACTGCCGCTCCTTCGCAAGTCCGATCTGCCGCGGCTGCAGGCCGAGACGCCGCCGTTTGGCGGCTTCAATGTCACGCCACCCGGCAAGGCGAAGCGCCTGCTGATGTCGCCCGGTCCGATCTTCGAGCCGGAAGGACATGAGAGCGATTTCGCCGGCGTCGCCCGCGCGATGTTTGCGGCCGGCTTCCGCGAGGGGCAGATCGTCCTGAACTGTTTCTCGTATCACCTGACGCCCGGCGCGTGGATGTTCGAGTCTGCCGCTGAGGCGCTCGGCTGTGCGGTCATTCCGGGCGGTGTCGGCAACACCGAGCAGCAGGTCGAGGCCATCGCCCGGCTCCGCCCCGATGGCTACACCGGCACGCCGGACTTCCTGAAAATCCTGCTCGATACTGCGCAGGCCTCCGGCAAGGATGCCTCATCGATCAAGCGCGGGCTCGTGTCCGGTGCCGCGCTCCCCGCTTCGCTGCGGCAGGAATTGTCGTCCCGCGGCGTCGAGGTGCTGCAATGCTACGCCATCGCCGAGACCGGCGTGATCGCTTACGAAACGGAAGCGCGCGAAGGACTCGTGGTGAACGAGGACATCATCGTCGAAATCGTACGGCCGGGTACCGGCGATCCCGTCCCGGAGGGCGATGTTGGCGAAGTGGTCGTGACCTCGTTCAATCCGGCTTACCCGATGATCCGGCTCGCGACCGGCGATCTCTCGGCCGTGCTGCCGGGTCGCTCGCCGTGCGGGCGCACCAATATGCGGATCAAGGGTTGGATGGGGCGCGCCGACCAGACCACGAAGGTCAAGGGCATGTTCGTGCGGCCGGAGCAGATCGCCGAGATCGCGCGGCGCCATCCGGAACTGGGCCGCGTACGGCTCGTGGTCACGCGCGAGGCCGAGCAGGATGCCATGACGCTGCATGCCGAGAGCGCGGGCGGGGAGGGCCTCGCGGATGCGGTCGCCGCCACCCTGCAATCCGTCACCAAGCTGAAGGGGGCGGTGAAACTCGTTGCGCCTGGCAGCCTGCCGAACGACGGCAAGGTGATTGCCGACGAGCGCCCGGTCTCTTGACCCTTTCCAAATTGACGCGGACAAAGGCGAGTGGCGAAAGCTGCGAGCCGG
>JAEZBA010000633.1 GCA_023430245.1 Pseudomonadota bacterium | reverse complement strand
CCGTCGAACCGCCACGGGGCCCGGCCACAAAGGCCCAGCCCCTTCTGCTTTCAGACGATACGGAAGATCGCGAGCACCAGAACGGCTTGCGCGAGGAAGCTGACGAAAAAGGCCAGTGTGCGGAAGACCGGCAGGCCGGCGCCGTAAACGATGGCATGGGCGAGCCGGGACCAGAAATAGACCGCGCATGCGATCGCGGTGGTCCGGGTCGAAATGTCGAGGGTGTTCAGGATCAGCACCAGCGGCGCGAACGTTACGAGATTGTCGACGGCATTGGTGTGCGCGAAATACAGCCGGTGCGCCCATGGCGATTGCGGCTTGTCTTTAGGCGAGGGATTGTCGAGCGTGCCCCAGAGGCCGCGAACCTTGATGCGATCGAGCGTGTAAGGAATCCAGATGACCAGCGTCAGGATGCAGGTCATTGTCAGCCAGAACAATTCCTTCGAAAGCTGCCCCGTCATTTCGCCCAGCACGATCGCCTCCGTTCGATTCCCGAAACGCCCCTGTTATATCGCGCAGCCGATGCGATGCGATAGCCCGCGCTCGTTCGCGGAAAGCTGGCGCCGCCGGATGGCACAGTGACGGTTGCTGGCTGCGATCTACGACCTCGCAGGCGGAAAGATCGACCTTGGCGCTGCGGTGTGGCGCGGAAGGACGGCGTCAGGATTTCACTTTGACATAGCTGCCCGGCGCGTCCTCGATCGGCGCGAGCTTGCCGCCGCCCGGTTCGCGGGCGGGCACGGTCTCGTCCGAATGCGACTTGATCCAGGTCAGCCAGTCCGGCCACCACGAGCCCGCATGCTCCTTGGCCTTTTTCAGCCAGGTCTCGACCTCGGAGCCGGTCGGCTTCGGCCCGGTCCAGTACTGGTACTTGTTCTTGGAAACCGGGTTTACGACGCCCGCGATATGGCCCGAACCCGACAATACGAACCGCACAGGACCGCCGAAATATTTCGATCCGAGATAGACCGACCTGGCCGGCGCGATATGATCCTCGCGTGTCGCGAGGTTATAGACCGGTGCCTTCACCTTCTTCAGGTCGAGCGTGACATTGGCCACGGTCATCTTGCCGGAGGTCAGCGCGTTGTTGAGATAGCAATTGCGCAGATAGAAGGAATGATTGGCCGCCGGCATGCGGGTTGCGTCCGAATTCCAGTACAGCAGGTCGAACGGGAAGGGCGCCTTGCCGCGCAGGTAATTGTTGACGATATAGGGCCAGATCAGATCGTTCGAACGCAGCATGTTGAAGGCGGTCGCCATTTTCGTGCCTTCGAGGTAGCCCTGTTCGCGCATGCGCTGTTCGAGCGTTTCGAGTTGTTCCTCGTCGACGAAGACCTTGAGGTCGCCGGCATGCCGGAAATCGACCTGCGTCGCGAAGAAGGTCGCCGACTTGATGCGATTATCCTGCCTGGCGGCCATATAGGCCAGGGTTACGGCGAGCAACGTGCCACCGACGCAATAGCCGGCCGTGTGCACTTCCGTTTCGCCGGTGACCTGCTCGATGATGTCGAGTGCCGTCAGCGGACCCTCTTGCATGTATTCGGCGAAGCCCTTCTGGGCGAGCCGTGCATCAGGGTTGACCCAGGAGATCACGAAAACGGTTAGTCCCTGATCGACGCACCATTTGATATAGGACTTCTCCGGCGTGAGATCGAGGATGTAGAATTTGTTGATCCAGGGCGGCACGATCAGAAACGGCACCTTCAGCACGCTTTCCGTCGACGGCGCGTACTGGATGAGATGCATCAGTTCGTTCTGGAAAATCACCTTGCCGGGGGTGACCGCGAGATTGCGCCCGACTTCGAACATCTTCGGGTCGGACTGGCGGATCTTGAAATTGCCCCGCTCGTCGATGTCCTCGCTCAGCATGGTCATGCCGCGCACGAGATTCTCGGCGTTGGACGACAAGGTCTCGCGCAGCAATTCGGGATTGGTCAGCAGGAAATTGGACGGCGAAATCGCGTTCGCAATCTGCCGGATATAGAACTCGGCCTTCTGGCGGGTATGAGGGTCGAGCGACTGCGCCTCGGCGACCAGTTGCTCCGCCCAATGCGTCGACAGCAGATAGAGCTGCTTGAGGAAGTCGAAGAACTGGTTGCTCGTCCATTCCGGATCGGCAAACCGCTTGTCCTTGGGATCGGCGGCGGCTACGGGCGCGGCTTCCTGCCCGGCCATCCGTTTGACCGCGCTGCCCCAGAGTTCGAGATAGGCGCTGCCGAGCCTGCGCTGCAACTCGACAGCGCGTTGCGGGTCGGACAACCAATACTCCAGCACCTGGCCGAGCGTCTTGACCGCGTCTCTGACCTGATCCGGAAAGTCGATGGTGGCCGCGCCTTGCTCGCGCGGTTTCATGTAGGCTGCCAGGGCCTTGCCGCCCTGTTCGACCATGCGCGCAACGTTGAAAGCGAGGCGTTCGATGTCGACGCTCCCGACTTCGGCGACCGCGACTGGTCGATCCGGCAGTTTGTTCATTGCCTCGCTCAAACGTTTCCCTCTGGCCCAGATGGCGCCCGCAATATCCTCCCGCAAGGTGACCATCGTTGGACGTGCGTGAGATGGCTTAAGGCGTTAACCGCCGATTCTTTCATCCTTGCTTTGGTCATATTAGACCGATACTCGCGCGAATTCCCGTTAGAACAGTGCCCGCAGATGCCAAATCGACGCACGCATGGCCGCAG
>JAEZBA010000582.1 GCA_023430245.1 Pseudomonadota bacterium | reverse complement strand
TCGGAAGCGCGTCGATGTTCGGATGAGCTGGTTCATCCGAATTCTGAGCGGCGCCGCTAATTTCGGCGCCGGCACATGCATCCCAGGCTCCGGCAGCAACCTCGCCGAGATCGGATACGATCCGGAGTTGGAGTTCGATCGAGTGCTGAGGGGCGTCGATTTCGGACATTCTGGCACTTCCTAGCCCAGTTTTATGGCCGAAATCCTTCGAAAATCATCTGGTCGGCCCAGCGCCGGGCGCAGGTCGCCTCCGCTTCGGTCCGGACTGTCCAGGTCAGGAGCGGCAGGCCGAAGGCCCAGCGGCCGAGCAACGGCCAGAAGCCGGGGAGGTCGCGCACCGACCAGGCCAGGAAATGCGGCCGGGCGCGGAATGCGGTCGCTGCATAGCGGCCCTTGTCCGTGCTTGCATGGCCGGGAGCCTCACTGCTTTGCGCCACCAGACCGCGCGGCAGCCATGGGGCCGCAGCTCGCAATGCCTGCACCACATCCGGATCGAACGACATGGCCGCCACCGGACCTGCATAGCCTTGCACCACCGCGGCGACGCGATTTGAAAGGGTCGGATCTTTGTCGAAACAGCTTTTCACTTCGAGGATCAGAGGGACGCGCCCGGCCACCAGATCGCACAGCTCTCCCAGCGTCATCATTCGGTCAGCCGTCGCTTGAAATGCGATGGCCTTCAGTTCGGCAGATACGAACGAGGATAGAACCCCCTGTGCTTCAGTCAGGCGGTCGAGCGTGTCGTCATGGAAAACCATGGCTTCGCCATCGGCCGCCAGCTGAAGATCGCATTCGATCGCGTACTGGCCGCCAATCGCGGCTGAAAAAGCCGATTCGGTGTTCTCGACGATGCCGTTTGCCGCGTCGTGCAATCCACGATGCGCCACCGGCCGCGCGGTCAGCCAGTCGAGACCGGGCATGCGTCTTGCCGTCAGGCCACCTCGAACATGCCTTCCACTTCGACGGCCGCGTCCAGCGGCAGCACCGAAACACCGATTGTCGTGCGGGCGTGGCGGCCCTTCTCGGCGAACGCGGTCACCATCATGTCGGAGGCGCCGTTCATGACTTTGGGGCCATCGAGGAAGGCGGGTACGGAACTGATAAAGCCGCCGAGGCGCACCACGCGGGCGACCTTGTCGAGATCGCCGAGGGCAGCCTTTACCTGTGCCAGGACATTGATGGCGCAGGCGCGCGCGGCCTTCTGGCCGTCCTCGACCGTGACCTCGGCGCCGAGCTTGCCCTTGGCCACGAGCTTGCCTTCGATATCGAGGCAAAGCTGTCCGGAAACCACGAGCAGGTTGCCGGTCCGCACGAAGCCGACATAGTTGGCGAGCGGGGCGGCCGGCGTCGGCAGCACAATTCCGAGATCGGCCAGCTTCTTCTCGACGGCACCTGCCATTTTAACCTCTCCTGCGCCAACGCGCCTCAGAATGGACGTATTCTCTTCGCCGATTGATGATGGCTCCGCAAGTGGTCCAGTTGCGGCGGGCCGTCGCCGAGTTTATCTCCGGATCACAGGATTCGAATTCCATGAGATATGCCTTGTTCCTGAGCACAATTGCGGCGTTGGCGATGTCGTCCGGCATCGGCCTCGCGGCCCCTGTGCAGAATGCCGGAGCCACCGAGTTTGCCTCGCATCGGGCCGTCTATGACCTCAAGCTGGCGTCGTCGCGTGGCAACCGCCCGGTTGAGGCGGTGCGCGGCCGCATCCTCTACGATTTTTCCGGCAGCCAGTGCGAAGGCTACGCGCTCCAGTTCCGTCAGGTGTCCGAGATCGATGCGGGCGAGGGCGTCAGGCTCATGACCGATATGCGGGCCACCACATGGGAAGATGCCGCCGCGAAAATGTTCCGGTTCAACTCGCAGAATTTCGTCGATCAGACGCTGAAATCCGCAGTGGACGGCAAGGCCGAGCGCGAGGATGCGAAGGCCCTTGTCAATCTGAGCAAGCCGACGTCCAAGAAGTTTGGCGTCGACGCCGAGGTCATGTTTCCGACCGACCACATGCGCCGGATCATCGCCGCCGCGCGCGAAGGAAAAACCCTGCTGCAGGGGCTGGTGTTCGACGGCTCCGACACCGGCGAGAAGATCTACGACACCCTCACGGTCATCGGCCAGCCGATCGATCCCGAAACAAGCAAACCCGATGATGCTGCCGGCAAGGACGAGCAACTGTCGAAGTTGCGCCGCTGGCCTGTGAGCATCAGCTATTTCGACAAGTCGAAGGCTGACGGAGATCAGTTGCCGGTCTATGGCATCAAGTTCGAGCTGTACGAAAACGGGATATCGCGCTCGCTGGCCCTCGACTATAACGATTTCGTCGTATCTGGGACGATGACCTCGCTCGAAACCCGCCCCAGCACGCCGTGCAAATGACGGCCTCGGGTTATCCGCCATCGTCCAGCGCGAGGCCGCGCTTGATGGCGCTTCGGCCGAATTTTGCCCGCAGCGTATCGACGGCCCTCTCGCTGGTGGCAGCCTTGCGCGCACGCGGGTCCAGCAGATCGTCGGGGTCTGCCGCCTCGGCGGTCTGAAGGTTCGACACGCCGATCCCGATCAGCCTGAATTTGGTGCCGTTGACTTCCTTGCCAAGCAATTCTCGCCCGCAATCGAAGATGCGCTGTGCGAGCTGCGTCGGGTCGCTGAGCGAACGGGCGCGGGTGCGGGTCTGAAAATCTGCCGATTTGAGCTTCAGGGTGACGGTCGAACCGCTGATACCGCTCGCCTTCAGCCGCGCCGACACGCGTTCGCTGAGATCCCACAAGATCCGTTCCAGCGGGCGAAGCGCGGAGATGTCGGTGTCGAAGGTGGTTTCCGCTGACACGCTCTTTGCATCCCGGTCGGGAACCACCTTGCGAAGGTCGATGCCACGGGCGAGCCGGCTCAGCCGCTGGCCTTCCGCGCCGAGCCGCCGCATCAGCTCACGTTCGTCGTGCTTCTGCACATCGGCAATGGTGCGAAAGCCGTCGCGGGCCAGCCGCTCCTGCGTCACCTTGCCGACGCCGAAGATGATGGAGATCGGTTTCGGCGCGAGAAACGACGTCGCTTCGGCGCGCCCGAGCATGGCAAAGCCGCGGGGCTTGTCGAGGTCGGACGCGATCTTGGCGAGAAACTTGTTGTAGGAGAGGCCGATCGACACCGTGATGCCGATGTCTTTCTCGACCGTTGCAGCGAAGCGCGCAAGCGATTGCGCGGCGCTTCGGCCGTGCAGGCGCTGCGTGCCCGACAGATCAAGAAACGCTTCGTCGATCGAGACCGGCTCGACCAGCGGGGTCAGATCCCACATCAGCGCGCGCACTTGACGGGCGACGGCGACGTATTTTTGCATGTTCGGGCGGACCACGACCGCATCCGGACAGAGCCGCCGCGCCTTGAACATCGGCATGGCGGAATGCACGCCATAGGTCCGCGCGATATAGCAGGCGGTCGAGACCACGCCGCGCGTGCCGCCGCCGATGATCAACGGCTTGTCGGCAAGCGAGGGGTCGTCGCGCTTTTCGATGGTCGCGTAGAACGCGTCGCAATCGACATGCGCGACCGAGAGGTCGTGAAGTTCCGGGTGGCGCGCCAGGCGAGGCGAACCGCAGGTGCCGCAGCGCAGGCCGGAACCGGTATCGGCGAGACAGTCGCGACAAAATCCCTGCATGTCAGGATGCCCGGGGCCACTCAGGATTTGCGGTCATGTCTGCTCACGGGATGTCGCGCTCCACAGGCGGCCCGGCCAGCATGTCCCGTGCCCGCGCAAGCTGTTCCGGCGGGATTCCGCTCTCCTGCGAAAACGCCAGCATGACCGATTCGTCATCCGCCATGTGGTCGAGCACCCCGGCGAGGAAGCGCGGCTCACGCGCGGCCGCTCTGATGTCCGCAGGGCCGATACCGGTCGCCGCCAGAAATCGGCCAAGCCGGGCTTCATCGGCAGCAAGGAAGAAAAGCGCCCGAATCGCCACATTTTCCGCGTCTATGCTGACTTTAGCCTTGTGATCCATAGCCTTGCGTTTGCCTTTCCGTAAGGAATGGAAACTACCGTGAAGAACCGTGCCCGATCTCGCATTTTTGCGGGCGAGCAGTACATGCCTTGAGACGCTGGGCGGGGTCAAAAAGAGCCCAGGAGGGGCGGGGAATGACCAAGACGGTCCTGATCGTGGAGGACAACGAGCTCAATATGAAGCTCTTCCACGATCTGCTGGAGGCGCACGGCTACCATACCGTCGGCACCCGCAACGGGATCGACGCGTTAGATCTCGCGCGCCGGCACCGGCCGGACCTCATCCTGATGGATATCCAGTTGCCCGAGGTGTCCGGTTTGGAGGTCACCAAATGGTTGAAGGACGATGCTGAGCTGAAAGCCATCCCGGTGGTGGCCGTAACCGCATTTGCCATGAAGGGCGACGAAGAGCGTATCCGCGCCGGCGGCTGCGAAGCCTATCTTTCAAAGCCGATTTCGGTCGGCAAATTCATCGAGACCATCCGACACTTTCTTGGCAACGCGTAGAAGCTGACAATAAAATGACCGCACGAGTTCTTGTCGTCGACGACGTTCCCGCGAACGTGAAGCTGCTCGAGGCGCGGCTGTCCGCTGAATATTTCGATGTGACCACCGCCAATAGCGGCGCAGAGGCGCTGGCCGCCTGCGAGCGCGCCGAATGCGACATCGTGCTGCTCGATGTGATGATGCCGGGTCTCGACGGTTTCGAGGTCTGCCGCAAGCTCAAGAGCAATCCGGCGACCCACCACATCCCCGTCGTGATGGTGACCGCGCTCGACCAGCCGTCGGACCGGGTTGCGGGTTTGCAGGCCGGAGCCGACGATTTCCTCACCAAGCCGGTCTCTGACATCGCACTGATCGCGCGCGTGCGGTCGCTGACGCGCCTGAAGATGATGACCGACGAATTGCGCATGCGCGCCGCGACATCGCGCGAGATCGGCATCGAGAGCGCGGAGCGGGAGGCGATCACGGAGCAGGGGCGGCAGGGCCGCATTCTGCTCGTGGATGACCGCCGTTCCTCCTATGAAAGGCTCGCCGCAATGCTCGAAGAAGAGCATATCGTCGAGATCGAGCCCGATCCGAGCGCCGCTTTATTCCGCTCTGCGGAGGGAAATTACGAACTCCTCATCGTCTCGCTGAGCCTGGAAAATTTCGACGGGCTGCGCCTGTGCAGCCAGCTCCGCTCGCTCGAACGCACCCGCAATCTGCCGATTCTCGCGATCTGCGAGCCGGACGATACCGCGCGGCTGATGCGCGGGCTCGAGATCGGCGTCAACGACTACCTGCTGCGGCCGGTTGACGGCCATGAATTGCAGGCGCGGGTGCGCACCCAAATTCGGCGCAAGCGCTATACCGAGCGGCTTCGCGACAATGTGCAGATGTCGATCGAGGCTGCGATTACGGACGCGCTGACCGGCCTGCATAACCGCCGCTACATGGAAAGCCATCTCGGCAAGCTGGTCGAGTTGGCCGGCTCGCGTGGCAAGCCGCTGGCCGTGCTCGTGCTCGATATCGATTACTTCAAGTCGATCAACGATACCTACGGCCACGATTGCGGCGACGACGTGCTGCGGGAGTTCGCCATCCGGGTCCGCAAGTCGATCCGCGGCATCGATCTGGCCTGCCGGATCGGCGGCGAGGAATTCGTGGTGGTGATGCCGGAGACGGACATGGCTGTGGCAGCCACGGTGGCAGAGCGTCTGCGCCGCAAGATCGCGGCCGAGCCGTTCCCGATCGAACAGGGCCGCCGCAACATCGACGTGACGATCTCGATCGGGATTGCCTCGCTCGAATCCTCGCACGACACCGCCGCGCAGCTACTGAAGCGGGCGGACCAGGCGCTCTACCGTGCCAAGCGCGATGGGCGGAACCGGGTGGTGGCCGACGCGGCTTGATCTCAGGACTTGCGTCCGAGGTCCATGCGTCCCAAGTCCATGCGTCCCAAGTTCTTGCGTCCCAGGTCCTCAGTCCCCTGCGCCGTATGGCGCCAGGAGCGCAACCCAGGCTGGAAACCTTAATCCTTTACGTTGACGGCAGGTTACCCCGGGCTACCGGGCGTTCGCCTTTGATTTCCGTGGGGTGAAGGATTACCCTTCAATCCGGGACGAAAAGGCGGCTTGAGCGAAGTCAGCTCGAGCGCTTGGACGGGCCAGCCGCGGCGGCGGCCCCGACGTTCCAGCTCTTTGAAAACCCTACGGAGTGCTCAGGTCCGCCGCATCTCCTGGGTCCGTGGGGTTCGGCCGGCCCGGGAGCGGTGGACGAGTGGCCTCCCTCATGACATCGCTTCCGGCCGGCCACCTTTAATGTGGCTGGTCCGCTACAATTTTGCAATTAAAAGTTGTGAAAAACGATCGGCGCAGGCCAGAGGCCCAGCGCACCTACTTGATCTTGGCTTCGCGGAACTCGACGTGTTTCTTCGCGATCGGATCGTACTTCTTCTTTGCC
>JAEZBA010000624.1 GCA_023430245.1 Pseudomonadota bacterium | reverse complement strand
GGGCATCGCGATTTTTTCAAACTTCGCGCGGCGCTCGGCGGATTTCAGGCTCGCGGCGTCGGTGCGCATCGCGGCGCGCCGGATGGCCAGCGGATGCACCACGAGCGACATCAGCAGGCTGACCGCGACCACGAACGCGACCATGGCCGCGAGCAGCACCGGACGCGGATTGAGGACCAGCTCGTTGCGGATGTTGACGGTGGTCTGCAGCCCGATCAGCGGCAACAGGATGCCGAACGCGACCAGTCCGGCAATCGCGGCGTCGCGAAACGCGCGCGGGACGTCGACGCGCGCTTGAACCTGTTCGGCCATGTCAGACCTTCTCGACCTCGGGCCGGCCGAGCAGGCCCTGCGGCATGAAGATCAGCACGATGGCGAGGATCGAGAAGGCGGCGACGTCCTTGTAGTCGATCGAGAAATAGGCCGACCAGAAGGTCTCGATCAGCCCGATCAACAACCCGCCGATCACCGCGCCCGGCAGCGAACCGATGCCGCCCAGCACCGCCGCAGTGAAGGCCTTGATCCCGGGCACGAAACCATCGGCAAAGCTGACCACGCCGTAATACATCAGATACATGGTGCCGGCGACGGCCGCGAGCGCGGCGCCGATCACGAAGGTGATGGAGATGGTGCGATCGACATCGACGCCGAGCAGTGCCGCCATTTTCGGGTCCTGCTCGGTCGCGCGTTGCGCGCGCCCGAGCGAGGTCTTCGCCACCAGATACCAGAACGCGGTGAGCAGCAATGCGGTCACGCTCCAGATGATCAACTGCCGGTAAGAGAGGGTGACGGTGTAATTGCCGCGATCCATCAGCACGAACACGTCGGTTACCATCGGCGGGATCGACTTGTTGCGCGGACCCTGGGCGACCTGCACGAAATTCATCAGGAAGATCGACATGCCGATCGCCGAGATCAGCGGCGCCAGCCGGAACGAGCCACGCAGCGGCCGGTAGGCGACGCGCTCGATCGCCCAGCTCAGGAGCGATGTGATCACCATCGCCACGATCAGAACGATGAACAGTGTCAGAAAGATCGACGAGATGCCGAGGATGGTGGAGAGCACCAGCACGGTAATCAGCGCGACGAAGGCCGACACCATGAAGACGTCGCCATGCGCGAAATTCACCATGCCGATGATGCCGAACACCATCGTGTAGCCGATCGCAATCAGCCCGTAGATTGATCCAAGCGTGATGCCATTGATCAGTTGCTGGACGAAAACTTCCATGTCGACGCGCCCTTCCCCCAGAGTGTCGCACCCGGCCCGTCGATCGGGGCCCCTGCCAGACACCCGAATGACTTTCAGAGTCTTAGCAGTGAGGTTGCTGGGCGGCAACGCGACGCACGGGCGCGCGGTTTGACGCAGGCGGCGCGCCAGCCTGCGGGGTGCGGTTCGGGACGGATGAGGGCGTCGGGCTGCCACGCCAATGTGGCGAAACCGCAGGATTTGCGGCGGTCGTCCGTCAAACCTTCGTGTGGCGAACGGCGGAACGCCGGTCGAATGAGCGGCGTTGGATTGCCAGGGCAGGGGTCAAACAGGAGCTTACAAAATGTCCAACGAACGCAACCAGGGCCAGCAGCAGCAGAACAACCCGAATCAGGGCGGCCAGCAGGGTGGCCAGGGCGGGCAGCACAAACCCGGCCAGCAGACCCAGAATCCGGGCCAGGGTGGCCAGCAGGGCGGCCAGCAGAAGCCCGGTCAGCAGCCGCAGCGCTAACGAGGTTCGCTGCATCGCAACAAACGCTGCGAGCGAGAGGCCCCACTTCGGTGGGGCTTTTCGTCGTGTGTTGACGAGAGTGCCGGAAGAGGTTGGCCCTCCACTTGAACGGGTCTAGTCTTAAGCCATGAGCGCCGGGCTCCCTCTGTTTCACCTGTATGGCGATCCGCCTGACGATCAGGCGTTCGACTTCATGCATGTCGAAACCATCGTGTCGCGATCGTCGCTGCACGACTGGCTGATCCGTGCGCACCGTCACCGCAACCTGTTTCAGATCCTGCTGGTGGAGCGTGGCGGCGGCGAGATGACCTTCGAAGCTTCGATCAAACCGTTCAGCGCGCCCTGCGCGATCATCGTCGCGCCGAACGTGGCGCACGGCTTCCGTTTCCATGCGAATGTGACCGACGGCTTCGTGATGAGTTTCAGCGAGGACGTCGCCACGATGCTCGGGCAGCGGTCCGGCGAGACGATCGCCCAGCTCAAGGCCTTGGCGGCGGAGCCGATCGTTAATCTCAACACCGCCCGCGACAACCGCCTGTCGCAACTGTGCGAAGACCTGCATCAGGAAAGCTTCCTGGCGCGGGACGGCTACCGGCTGGCGATGCGTGCGCTGCTGGCGCTGATCGCGATCGAAATCGGACGGCAATCGGCCAGTCGCGCCCGCTCCGGTGCGGTCACGCTGGTGCCCGCCGACACCACCGTGGATACGCTGAAGCGTCTGGTCGAAGACAATTTCCGGACCGAACGCCAGATCGGCTTCTACGCTTCGGCGCTGGCGATGACCGCGGATCGCCTGAACGATCACGTCAAGCGCGCCGCGGGCGTGACCGCCGGCCATCTGATCCGCCAGCGCGTGCTCACCGAGGCCAAGCGCGAACTGGTTTTTACCGGCCGGCCGATCCACGAAATCGCCTACGAACTCGGCTTCGCCGATCCGTCTCATTTCGCCCGCTTCTTTCGCAAGCAGACTGGTATGAGCCCGCAGGACTTCCGCGCCACGCAATTGCGGTGATCCCCCCACGCCCTCCGCCGCATTAAGGTAAACAAACGGTTACGATTGAAGCTGGCATCGTAAACGGCTGACGTGATCGTCAGGTCACAAGCCCCTCGGTCAGAGGGGGCGGGAGATGCGGATGCGGTGGCTTCCTAGAGCCATTCCGATATTGATCGCCATCATTGCGCTCGATTTTGCGATGGTGTTCGGCTTCGAGGCCTGGCGGATTTTCACGTCCCCGGTTTACGGGCTGGAGAAGCCTGCCTTCGCCAGCCTGGTCTACGGGATTGGCGGGCTCGCCGACATGAAGGCGCAGGGCCAGCTCAAGCTCGCAGCGTTTTTCGGTGCGGTCTATCTCACGACGTCGTTGGTCTTCGCGCTGCATATCGGCAGCCGGATCGGGGCGTTGCGGGGCGGCCGGATTTCGCACGACCTGCTGGATGCCGGCCTGATTCTGGCGGTGGTCTCGACCATGGTGGCCGCCACGCCCGCCATCCTCGCCGGCGCCAGCGACATTCTGGTTCAGGAGCGGCTGCCGCTGTGGCTGGTCGGCCTCGCGGCGACGCTGTCGATGAT
>JAEZBA010000560.1 GCA_023430245.1 Pseudomonadota bacterium | reverse complement strand
AGCGCCTGGATGTTCAGCCGCTCCATCTCCGACAACGCGAACGCCGCTTCCACCGCGCAGGCATGCGCGACGATGGCCTTCAAATCCGGCTCCAGCGCGTTCCAGGCTTTCAGTGACACCACGCATTCGCCGGTGCCATTTGGCTTGTTGAAGCCCGGCGCATAATACATCGGCGCCACGCGATAGAGCCCGAGCGCGATATCCGAGCCCGGACCGACGAATTCTGCGGCATCCAGTACGCCGGATTGCAGGCTGGTCAGGATTTCCGCTGGCGGCGTGGTCTGCGCCACCGCACCGAGGCGGCGGTAGACTTCGCCGCCAAGCCCCAGCGAGCGGATCTTCACCCCGCGGATATCCTCGCGGCTTTTGATCTCGCGGCGAAACCAGCCGCCCATGCACACGCCGGTATTGCCAGCCATGAACGGCTTCACTCCGAACGGCGCATAGAGTTCGTCCCACAACGCCTGTCCGCCGCCGGCATCGACCCAGGCGACATGCTCGTTCGGCGTCAGCCCGAACGGCACCGTGGTGTAGAACACGGCGGCCGGCTCCTTGCCCTGCCAGAAGAACGAGGCGGTATGGCCCATCTCGGCGACGCCGCCGCCGACCGCGTCCAGCACCTCGAAGGCCGGCACGACCTCGCCGGCGGCCGAGACCGAAATCTCCAAGCGGCCGCCCGACAATGTCTTGATGCGCTCGGCCACGCGCTCGGCCGACATGCCCGGCCCCGGCAACCGCTTGGGCCAGGATGTCACCATGCGCCAGCGCTTCGTCTGCGCGCGCGCCACATTGGGCGCGGCCACCACCGTCGTGAGCGCTGCGGCCCCGACCAGATTGCGTCGCGTAATGCTCATTCAGTCCTTCCCTTCGCCCCACCAATGGTGGAAATGATGCACCGGCCCGTGTCCGTGACCGATCTTCAGTTGATCCGATGCCTTGATCGCGGCGGTGACATAGGCCTTGGCTTCGCGCACGGCTTCGGCAAGAGACAGGCCCTTCGCCAGCCCGGCAGCAATCGCGGACGACAACGTACAGCCGGTGCCGTGGGTGTTTTCGGTCGCGATCCGCTCGGCCGCGAGGCGTGCGACCGAATTCGGTTCGATCAACAGGTCGACGCTTTCACCGCCGGCTCCATGACCGCCCTTCATCAGCACGGCTTTGGCGCCGAGCGCGAGCAGCTTTTCGCCCTGATCCTGCATTTCGCTTTCGGTCCGGGCCATCGCAGATTCGAGCAGTGCCGCCGCCTCCGGCAGGTTGGGCGTGATCACCATCGCCTTCGGGATCAACACACTGCGCAGCACGTCCACCGCCTCCGGCACGAGCAGCCGATCGCCCGAGGCTGCAACCATCACCGGATCGAGCACCACCCGCTCCTGCTTGTAGTGGTCCAGACCGTCGGCCACCGCAGCGATCACATCCGGATGCGACAGCATCCCGATCTTGACCGCGTTGACGGCAAGGTCCGAAAACACGGCGTCGATCTGAGCGGTGACGAAGGCAGGTGGAATATCGTGAATGCCGGTGACGCCTTTGGTGTTCTGCGCAGTCAGCGCGGCAATGACGGATGCACCATAGACTCCCAGTGCGGAGAACGTTTTCAGATCGGCCTGAATGCCGGCACCGCCGCCGGAATCCGACCCCGCAATGGTGACGGCAATCGCTGTCATGCGGCACCCCGCAGGTGCAATCCGTCATCAACGATCTTGCGCAATTGCGCCGCAGCTTGCGCCGGATCGGGTGCCAGCGAGAGGGCCGAAATCACGGCGATCCCGTCTGCCCCGGCCGCGATCACGCTGGCGGCGTTGCTTTCGTCGCTTCCGGCAATGGCGCCGACCGGCATGTTGCGCGCTCGTGAGCGCATGTGCGCCGCGAGCGCTGCGAATCCCTCGGGTCGCACCGGCGGTTCCTTGTTTTCCTTGGAGGAGGTTTCGAACACGCCGCCGATACAGACATAAACGAGCAGCTCAAGCGGCGCTGCCTCGATCTGCTCTCGGGTCTTGATCGAGAGGCCGATAATGGCCTCGCGCCCGAGCAGACGCCGCGCGTCGGCAACGGGCATATCGTCCCAGCCGACATGCACGCCATCGGCGCCCGCGGCCAGCGCGACGTCGACCCGGTCGTTGATCAGCAGCGGGACGAAGGAGCCGGCAAGCGCCACCTTGATCGCGCGCGCTTCCTCGATCATGCGCCTGGTCGAGCCGGTCTTGTCGCGCAACTGGACGAGGGTTGCCCCTCCTTGCACCAGCTTATGCGACAGCGCACCCAGTTCGTGTCCGCCGCTGCGGTCGGGATCGACGAGCGCGTAAAGACGGAGATCGACACTCATGATGAAACCTTTGCACGCTCAAGAATTGTCGCGGGATCGAGGTTGAACAGCGCATCAAGGAAATGAACGCCGAAGCTCCCCGGTCCGTTCGCCGCTTCACCGGCGATATCTCCGCCGATCCCGAACATCAGGAGAGCGGCGCCGACCGCCATCAGCGCATCGGGCTGGACTGCAAGAGCGGCCGCGACCAGCGCCGATTCCGCGCACCCCATCGCTGTGACCCTGGCCATCAGCGGATGGCCGTTGGAGATCCTGAAGGTCCGCTCGCCATCGGTGACGACATCGGTCTCGCCGGTGATGGCAACGATCGTGTGCTGCTGCTTCGCAAAAGCCTGCGGCGAGCCTTCGCCGGACAAGGCTGTAAATTCCGCAGCGTTCATGCGGATCGCCGAGGGACGATGCGACAGCAATCCGCGCGCATAGGCGGCGCGTGGTGGCGAACGGTCGATCAGGACCGGATCGAATACGAACGGCCTGGACGCAGCGCGGATCTCGACGATCGCCATATCCGCGGCAGCTCGGCGCTCCGGGTCGAACGTACCGAGATTCACAAGCAAGGCGTCCGCGCGCGACGCAAAGGCGGCTACTTCTGCGCGCGCAATGGTCATGGATGGCACCGCTCCCGCTGCGAGCAGCAGGT
>JAEZBA010000518.1 GCA_023430245.1 Pseudomonadota bacterium | reverse complement strand
CTCTCCGTCTCATGCAAGACGGACTGACCCTCCTCACCCCGCACCAGATTCCGGCCGAACGCTTTACCGAGGCGAAGGCCGCGGTCGAGCGACTCGACCATATCTACCGGCGCAACACCCAGTTTCTGCGCGAGCATTTCGAGGCCTTCGCGGCCGGTGCTCCGCTCGATGCGCGGGTGCGCGCGACCTATCCATTCGTGCGTATCAGCACCGACACCTATGGGCGCGTGGATTCACGCCTCTCCTACGGCTTCGTGTCGGGACCGGGCACGCATGAAACCAGTGTCACCCGTCCGGATCTTTTCCGTGCTTATTTCACCGAGCAGATCGAGCTGCTGCTCGCCAACCATCGGGTGCCGGTCGAAATCGGCGAGTCGCATGAGCCGATCCCGATTCACTTTGCCTATGCGTCCGACATCGGCGTTGCCGCGAGCCAGGTGTCCGGCGGTCTTCAGGCAGCGGGACTACCGCTGCGCGACCGGTTCGACACGCCCGATCTCGCGACCATGGATGACTCGATCGCCGATGGCACGCTACGCCTGCCGCCCGGCGCGCCGGCGCCGCTCGCGATGTTCCGCGCCGCGCGCGTCGATTACTCGCTGCACCGGCTGCTGCACTATACCGGCACCGATCCCGAGCATTTCCAGAACTTTGTGATCTTCACCAACTACCAGTTCTATGTCGATGCGTTCGTGCGGATGTGCCGTGAACGTGTGGCGGCTGGCGATCCGGTTTATGAGGCGTTCGTCGAGCCCGGCAACATCGTCACCCGCAGGGGTGGCCCGGCGCAGTCTGCCGCACCGCTCGCGCGCTTGCCGCAGATGCCGGCTTATCATCTGGTGGCGCCGCACAGCCGCGGCATCACCATGATCAATATCGGCACCGGCCCCTCCAACGCGCGCAACATCACCGACCATGTCGCGGTGCTGCGCCCGCATGCGTGGCTGATGCTCGGACATTGCGCGGGCCTTCGTAACTCGCAGAAGCTCGGCGACTACGTCCTCGCCCATGGCTATGTGCGCGAGGACCACGTGCTGGACGAGGAATTGCCGCTCTGGGTGCCGGTCCCGGCGCTGGCCGAGATTCAGGTCGCGCTCGAACAGGCGCTGGCCGAAGTGACCGGCCTGTCCGGCTATGAACTCAAGCGCATCATGCGGACCGGCACGGTCGCCAGCGTCGACAACCGCAACTGGGAACTCGGCAATCATGCAGCCGTGATCCATCGGCTGTCGCTGTCGCGTGCGGTGGGTCTCGATATGGAATCCGCCGCGATCGCGGCGAACGGCTTCCGCTTCCGCGTGCCCTACGGCACGCTCCTTTGCGTCTCGGACAAGCCGCTGCAAGGCGAGATCAAGCTTGCCGGCATGGCCGCCGAATTCTACCGCCAGCGCGTCGGCCAGCATCTCGACATCGGACTTCACGCCATCGAGAAGCTGAGATCGCAGGAATGGGAGCGGCTGCATTCCCGCAAGCTGCGCAGCTTCGCCGAGGTGGCGTTCCAGTAACAGGCCGAACGTTGCGCGCATGTTTGCGCGGCTCAACTCATCCGCCGGCTGCGCCGCAACGTCTCCGAAGGGGTTTCGCCGTAGCGCTTGCAGTAGAGCGCGGCGGAGCGGCCAAGATGCGTCAGCCCCGCCGCGAGCGCGAGCGTACCCACGCCGGCCCCATGCGAGGGCGCCTCAAGAAGCTTTCGCCAATAGGCCAGCCGCGCGTCGCGGATGGCCTCGGTCAGCGTCGCGTTTCGAAAGCGGCGAAACCCGTCCTGCAGGGCGCGCAGACTGACACCGGCAATGGCGGCGAGTTCAGTCACGCTGATCTCCCGGTCGGGATTCGTGCGCAGGAAATCTTCGACCCGCTTCACATGCACCGGTGCCGGCGCGCTGGACGGCGCCGCCAGCAACGCACTGTACTCGTGCGTGAGGCCGGTCAGCAGCAGACCGACCAGCCCATTGCGCAATTCGCGCTGCACCAGCTTGCCGATCCCGGCCGGCAAAACAGCCGAGCGATTGGCGGCATCCTGCATCAGCATCGCATGCGCGCGGATCGCCTGTCCGGCCGGTCCCGTCAGCATCACGTCGGGATCGAACGCGACATGATCGAAATGCCGGTCGAGCAGCGCGCAGAGATGGCCTTCGACCACCTTGCGATCGATCAGCACGATCAGCTTGGCGCAGCCGCGGTGCCAGGTCATCAGCGTCGGCAAGGTCGGCGACAGCAGCGATGCGCGCTCCGGGGACGCCTCAACGCGCACGCTGCCGCAGGTGACGTCGGCGCTGCCGCTCAGCGGGATCTGCAACAGGAAGAAGCGGTCGAGTTTGCCGGGATCGATTTCCACCGCCGCGCCATAGGCCACGTAATTCACCGAGAAGCCATCGAACCGCGCGGTGTTGTGAACCGCGTGAAAGTCGGGTGCGCCGCGTTGCAGCGGGGTCAACCGGTGGGGACAGAAGATGCGGGCGACCTCGTCCTCGGCCTCGCCGGGATCGAGCGTATTCACGGCATTGAAAATCGCCAGCGGCGGAGCACCGGCGGCGCGCATGTGCAGCATGATGCGCTCCCGTCAAAATCGCTGGTTGCATTCTGTGGCCGGAAAACGCCACGCGCCAGCACAATCTCCGGGCACGCCCCTCGCCTGCCGTCAAAATCAGCACGGGACGGATAATCGCTGCGTCCAGCGGATAGCCAAGGCGGGTCCCGCCAGTCTCAGATCCGGCATCAGCCATTTCGCGGAGACGGCAGATGCGACAGATCACGATCGTCGGCGGCGGCCAGGCAGGATTGCCGCTCGCCATTGGCTTGCTCAAGGCGGACTTTCGAGTGCGGCTGGTGCAGAACCGGACAGCAGCCGATCTCGCCACTGGCAAGGTCTTGTCCAGCCAATGCGTGTTCGGAACCGCACGCGAACAGGAGCGCAAGCTCGGGCTCGATCTCTGGGACAAGGAGGCACCCTCGATCACCGGCATGCGGATCGCAGTCGCGGCGCCCGATGGCTCCGGCAACAAGGCGTTCGGTTTTGTCGGCAATCTCACCGAAAAAGCGCAGTCGGTGGACCAGCGGGTGAAATTTCCGCGCTTCCTCGACTTGTTCGAACAGCTTGGCGGCGATCTCGACATCGCCGAGGCCGGCATTCCAGAGCTCGAGCGCTATGCCAACGACAGCGACCTCGTCATCGTCGCCGCGGGCAAGGGCGCGGTCTCGCAATTGTTCGCGCGCGATGCCGCGCGCTCGCCCTACGATAAGCCGATGCGCGCCCTGTCGCTCGTCTATACGAAAGGCACAAAGCCGTACGACCAGACCTGTGTGACCGCGACACTCATTCCTGGCGCTGGCGAACTCTTCATGATCCCGGCACTAACCACATCCGGCCCGTGCGAAATCCTCTTCTTCGAGGCAGGACCGGGCGGTCCGCTCGACGTCTTCGACGCCGCCATGGATGCGGAGGCGCAACTGGCAAGGATTAAGGCGCTGATCCGGCAATTCGTCTCTTGGGAATACGAGCGCATCGCCGGCGCGGTGCCGACCGACGCCAATGCCGGCCTGATCGGCCGCTTTCCGCCGACCATCCGCAAGGGCGTCGGTACCCTGCCCTCCGGCAAGCCTGTGCTCGGGCTGGCCGACGCCGTCATCCTCAACGACCCGATCGTCGGCCAGGGCTCCAA
>JAEZBA010000327.1 GCA_023430245.1 Pseudomonadota bacterium | reverse complement strand
GGCTGATCCCGCTGATCCGCAACTTTCGCGACAAGCATCCCGGCATCGTGGTCGATCTCTCTGTCGACAACCGTCAGGTCGACATGGCGCGGCGCGAAGCCGATGTCGCGATCCGGGCCACGCGCCCGGCCGAAGGCGACCTGTTCGGGCGCAAGATCGCCGACGTGCAATGGGGCTTCTTCGCCGCGCCCGGCTATCTGAAGCAGCGCGGCACGCCGAAGCGTCTCGCCGATTTCGGCGCGCACGACCTGATCGGCTGGACCGACACCGCGCCGCAGACCAGGGCGAGCGCCTGGCTGTCGCGCCAGGTGCCGCATGCAACGATCGGTTTTCGCGCGAGCGGCTTCGTCAGCCAGTTTATCGCCGCCCGCGCCGGATTAGGGATTGCGCTGCTGCCGGTCTATCTCGCCGCCGAAGACAACGACGTGGTGCCGGTGCTGGGCCGCCTGTCCGACTTCGTCACCGAGATGTGGATCGTGACGCACCGCTCGCTGAAGGACACGGCGCGGGTCCGCACGTTCATGGACGATGTCGGCGACGGGGTGAAGCGCGAGATCGCCCGGCTGAGCCGATAGGCCGCCACGCGCTCACAACAGTGCGTAGGCGGTCGACACCATCGCCACCGGCTTGGTGTCGAAGGCCGGCGTCAGCATCACCTGTCCGAACGCCATGGAGCGGCCCATCCGCACGATGCGGGCGTCGGCAAGGACGTCGGCATTGGAGGCCGGCTTCAGGAAATGCGAGGTCTGGTCGACGGTCGTCATCGGCCGGTACTGGCCCGAGGCCGCGGCGACCGCGAACACCATGGCGGTGTCGGCGAGCGACATCAGCGCCTGCCCGCAGATGATGCCGCCGTCGCGGCAGATCCGTTCGGAGAACTTCATCCGCAATACGGCGCCCGCACCGCCCTCCGATCCCGGAGGGTGAATCGCCTCGATGCTCAGTTGCAGATCTTGAATCCAGGGCGCGAACACGTCGGTCAGCAGTTGTTGCGCCGCGGCCACGTCGAACGTCTGATTTTCGATTTCGCTCATCGATGCCCCCGATTCGCCCCGAACCTTAATGGAAGCCCGGTGCCACGGCACCCGCGTTAACGGTTCCCTAACCATAAACCGGGCAAATATTACCCACAGGTTCGGGAGTCCCATCCAGCTAAATGTCCGACATTTCAGCCACACCATCGCGCGGGCGATTTGTGTTGCCCGCACTCGGGGACATTGCGGCCTTCGCCAAACGCGGCGATCTGATGCTCGCCGCGGGCGTGCTGACGATCCTGGTCGTGCTGATCCTGCCGCTGCCCCCGGTCGTGCTGGACCTGTTTCTGGCGGTGTCGATCACGGTCTCGGTGCTGGTCCTGATGACGGCGCTGTTCATCCACGGGCCGCTGGAATTCTCCTCGTTCCCGACCGTGCTGCTGATTGCGACCATGCTCCGCCTTGCCCTCAACCTGGCCTCGACCCGGCTGATTCTGGCCAATGGCCACGAGGGACCCGCCGCGGCCGGCCACGTGATCGAGGCGTTCGGCAATTTCGTGATGGCCGGCAATTTCGTCATCGGCATCATCGTTTTCGCGATCCTGGTGATCGTCAATTTCGTGGTCATCACCAAGGGCTCGGGCCGCATCGCGGAAGTGGCCGCGCGCTTTCACCTCGACGCCATGCCCGGCAAGCAGATGGCGATCGACGCCGACCTGTCGGCGGGGCTGATCGACGAGAAGCAGGCGCGTCACCGGCGCAAGGAGCTGGAGGACGAGAGCAGCTTCTTCGGCGCCATGGACGGCGCCTCGAAATTCGTGCGCGGCGATGCCATCGCCGGCCTGCTGATCGTTTTCATCAACGTCATCGGCGGCATCATCATCGGCGTCGCCCAGCAGAATATGGGCTTTCTCGATGCCGCCAAGGCCTACACCCTGCTCACCGTGGGCGACGGCCTGGTCACCCAGATTCCGGCGCTGATCGTTTCGACCGCGGCCGGCCTTCTGGTGTCGAAGTCCGGCGTCTCCGGCGCGGCCGACAAGGCGTTGATGAAACAGCTCTCCGGCTATCCAAAGGCGCTCGGCATGTCGGGCGGCGTCATGCTGATCATGTCGCTCTTGCCCGGCATCCCGATGCTGCCCTTTCTGGTGCTCGGCGGCGGAGCGAGCGTACTCGCCTGGCATCTCGCCAAGCACCACAAGGTCGTGGCGGCAAAGGCCGAGCAGCAGGAGCAGGTCGCCGCTGCAGCCGCACCGGCCGAGGAACCGATTTCCAATTCGCTCAAGATCGACGACCTCAAGATCGAGCTCGGCTACGCGCTGCTGCCGCTGGTCAACGCCCAGGACGGTGGCGACCGGCTGACCGAACAGATCAAGGCGCTGCGCCGCGCGCTTGCGATCGAGATGGGCTTCGTGATGCCCGCCGTCCGCATCCTCGACAACGTCCAGAGCGACGCCAACACCTACGTCATCAAGATCAAGGAAGTGGAGGCCGGCTCCGGCAAGCTGTGGCCGGGCCAGTTCATGGTCATGGATCCGAATGGCGGCCAGGTGAACCTGCCCGGCATCCACACCACCGAGCCGACCTTCGGCCTCCCCGCCACCTGGGTCGACGGGGCCTACAAGGAAGAGGCGGCGGTGCAGGGCTATACCGTGGTCGACGGCGCCACCGTGCTGTCCACCCACCTCACCGAATTGCTGAAGGCCAATGTCGCCGACCTCCTGTCCTATGGAGAAGTCTCCAAGCTGCTGAAGGAATTGCCGAAGGAGCAGGCCGAGCTGCTCAAGGACATCGTGCCGGCACAGATTTCGATGTCGGGCATCCAGCGGGTGCTGCAGATGCTGCTGGCCGAGCGGATTTCGATCCGCGACCTTTCGACCATCCTGGAAGGCATCGCCGAGGCCGTGGCCTTCACCCGCAATCCGACACAGATCGCCGAGCATGTGCGCACCCGGCTCGCCCGGCAGATTTGTGCACAGCACACATCGCCGTCCGGCTACCTGCCGCTGATCGCGCTGTCGGCCAAGTGGGAACAGGCCTTCGCCGATTCCATTATCGGCCAGGGCGACGAGCGCACGCTGGCGATGCAGCCTTCAAGGCTGTCGGAGTTCATTACACTCGTTCGTGAACGCTTCGAGGAGGCGGCGCGCGAAGGGGAAGCCCCGGTGCTGGTCACGTCCTCGTCAATTCGCCCGTTCGTCCGCGGCATCGTCGACCGCTTCCGCGCCCAGACACCGGTGCTGTCGCAGTCGGAAATCCATCCGCGGGTGCGTTTGAAGACGGTGGGAAGCGTTTAAATCGCCGTTCCGCGCTAAATTTGTGCGCAAGCCCGGTTAACCACCGGCACGCAGTAACCAAGACCCGTACGCCACAGTCACGTACTTTCACTTCCGGTCAACGAGATGTGAAGCCCCCTGCGGAACCGCAAAACGGTTCCTACGTTTGATCCGTGAGGTTCGGACAGCCGCAAGGTTGAACCGGGCGCCGCCGGAACCCGACACACCGGGACCGCAGGTTAACAGGCAGGGACGTGTCATGAACAATTCCTCGCTGCGCAGTGCCGACAGTGCGACCCACCTGAAGGTGGTGATCGTTTCACTTTTTGCCGCCATCATGGTGGTGGGAGTTGGTATCCTTGCGAAGCCGAATTTCTCGGACGGCACCAGCACGTTCGCCCAGCGCTTTGACGCATCCGGTCCGGTGATCCGCGCCGGCCGCGCCACGCCGACGATCACCGCCGGCGAGGTCGGAACCATCCGCTAGTTTTTCTGACGTTGAATCTCCCTCCCCCCAGGGATCAACGTTGTGTGTTGCGCCCCCTCCCCCCAAGGGGGCGCAACTTTTTTATGCGCCCCGCATGGGCAAGCCGACCTTGCGCAACGGCTTCGGCACTGACCAAGCCCCGCTAGCCGGCAGCCCGGCGCAGGCCCGCCCGCCCGACCACACCTTCAAATGCAGCAATCGGCGCCGGCTTGCCGATCAAATAGCCTTGCGCGGCGTCGCAGCCCTCCTGCGCGAGGAACAACAATTGCTCCTGGGTTTCGACGCCTTCCGCCACGACAGGGATATCGAGGTTGTGCCCGAGGCCGATCACGGCCCGGATGATCGGCTTCGACTGACCGCACCGGCCGATACTGCTGATAAAGGACTGGTCGATCTTGATCTTGTCGAACGGAAAAGCCTGCAGGTAGGACAGCGAAGAATATCCTGTTCCGAAATCGTCCATCACGATGCGCGTTCCGAGCGCTTTCAACCGTCCGAGAATTGCGAGGGCGCGTGAAAAATCTCCGATCAGAACGCCTTCGGTGATTTCAAGCTCGAGCCGGGACGGCTTCAATCCGGTCTCCAGAAGGATGGCATGGATCTGCCCTGGCAGGTCGCCATGGCGGAATTCGATCGGCGACAGATTGACGGCGATCTGCAACGGATTGGGCCATGTTGCAGCCTCGTGGCAGGCCTCGCGCAAAATGCGTTCGCCCATCGGGATGATGAGACCGCTTTCCTCCGCGATCGGAATGAATTTGTCGGGCGCAATCAACCCGCGCGATGGATGACGCCACCTCACCAGGGCCTCCAGGCCGACAACGCTTCCGCCCATATCCGCCTGCGGCATATAGTTGAGATAGAGCTCGTCCTTCGCGACCGCGGCACGCAGATCGTGTTGCAGCGCACGCCGCTCGCGCAGCGCTTCATCCATGCTCGGCTGAAAGAAGCGGACAAGGCCGCGCCCCTCGGATTTGGCCCGATACAGAGCCGCATCGGCATTGGCCTGCAATGTCTCCGCGTCGCGGCCATCCATGGGATAGACCGCCACACCAACGCTGAGGCCGACCGATACGAGCCTGCCTTCGAGGTCCATATCGCGGTTCATCTCTGTGATCAGCCGATCGGCCAATGCCTGCGCGGTGTCGGGTTGCGGCCCTCCGGCCGATATTACGATGAATTCGTCACCGCCGAGACGAGCAACGAAGGCTCCTTCTGCGGCAGCGCGCAACCCGTCGGCGGCCTCGCACAGCACAAGGTCGCCGGTCTGGTGACCGAAAACGTCGTTGACCTCCTTGAACCGGTCGAGATCGATGCACAGCAGCGCGATGTTTCCTCCGCTCCTGGCTGCACGGTCGAGGCTCTTCTTGAGCTGGGCGACAAACGCGGCCCGGTTCGGCAGGTCCGTGAGGCTGTCGTGATGGGCCAGATGCTCGATGAGCCGTTCGGTGCGCTTGCGATCGGTGATGTCGTCATGGGTGCCGACCCAGCAACCATTTCCGATCGGCCGGTTGACGACGTAAATGATGCGGCCGTCGTCGTGTTCGACGGTCGCAGTCAAGGTCGATCCGGAGG
>JAEZBA010000442.1 GCA_023430245.1 Pseudomonadota bacterium | reverse complement strand
TCGGTAACCAATGCGAGAGTGACGGGTGTCGGTTCAGAAACCCATGCCGCCCATACCGCCCATGCCACCGCCGCCGCCCGGCATCGGGGGCGCCGGCTCCTTCGGCAGTTCGGCGACCATCGCTTCCGTGGTGATCAGCAGGCCGGCGACCGACGCCGCATCCTGCAGCGCAGTGCGCACCACCTTGACCGGATCGATGATGCCCTTCTCGACCAGATCGACATACTCTTCGTTCTGGGCGTCGAAGCCGTAGGTCTCGGACTTGTTGTCCATGATCTTGCCGACCACGATCGAACCCTCGACGCCGGCGTTCTCGGCGATCTGACGGATCGGAGCTTCCAGTGCCTTGAGCACGATATTGATGCCGGCCTGGATGTCCGAATTCTCGTTGTGAAGCTTGCCGATCGCCTTCTTGGCACGCAGCAGAGCCGTGCCGCCGCCGGTGACGATGCCTTCCTCGACCGCAGCGCGGGTGGCGTTGAGGGCGTCCTCGACGCGGTCCTTCTTTTCCTTCACCTCGATCTCGGTGGAGCCACCGACGCGGATGATGGCAACGCCGCCGGCGAGCTTCGCCAGCCGCTCCTGCAGCTTTTCCTTGTCATAATCGGAGGTGGTTTCCTCAATCTGCGCCTTGATCTGGTTCACCCGGGCTTCGATGTCGGGCTTCTTGCCGGCGCCTTTGACGATCGTGGTCTTTTCCTTCTCCATGATCACCTTCTTGGCGCGGCCCAGCATGTTGAGCGTGACCGTCTCGAGTTTCATGCCGAGATCGTCGGAGATCAGCTGGCCGCCGGTGAGGATGGCGATGTCCTCGAGCATTGCCTTGCGGCGGTCGCCGAAGCCCGGTGCCTTCACGGCTGCGACTTTCAGGCCGCCGCGCAGACGGTTGACCACCAGCGTCGCGAGCGCTTCGCCTTCGACGTCCTCGGCGATGATGACCAGCGGGCGGCCGGACTGCACCACCGATTCCAGCAGCGGCAGCATCGCCTGCAGGCCAGACAGCTTCTTTTCGTGCAGGAGGATGTAGGCGTCCTCCAGCTCGGCGATCATCTTGTCGGCATTGGTCACGAAATAGGGCGACAGGTAGCCGCGGTCGAACTGCATGCCTTCGACGATCTCGACTTCGGTGTCGAGCGACTTGGCTTCCTCGACCGTGATCACGCCTTCATTGCCGACTTTCTGCATCGCCTGCGCGATCATCTTGCCGATGGCCTGATCGCCGTTCGACGAAATCGTGCCGACCTGCGCCACCTCGGACGAGGCCGCCACCGGCTTTGCGCGCTTTTCGAGATCCTTCACCACCGCGGAAACGGCGATATCGACGCCGCGCTTGAGGTCCATCGGGGTCATGCCGGCGGCAACCGATTTTGCGCCTTCGCGAATGATCGCCTGCGCCAGCACGGTGGCGGTGGTGGTGCCGTCGCCGGCGCGGTCGTTGGTCTTGCTGGCGACTTCACGCACCATCTGTGCGCCCATATTCTCGAACTTGTCGTCGAGTTCGATTTCCTTCGCCACCGTCACACCGTCCTTGGTGATGCGCGGCGCGCCATATGACTTGTCGAGCACGACATTGCGGCCCTTGGGACCGAGCGTGACCTTCACCGCATTTGCGAGGGTGTCGACGCCGCGCAGCATCCGGTCGCGCGCGTCGGTGGAAAATTTAACGTCCTTGGCAGCCATTGGATTTCTCCTGGAGTTGGGGGGCGCGTGTCTCAACCAGTGCGCCATGGCCGGCCTTGTGCCGGTCGTCGATCTGGAGACGTGGCTGCCCGGCACATGAGGCGTCAACGACGCCTGTTTCGACGGCTATGGCCGGGCATGACGAAGGGCGCATTGCATTGCGATGCGCCCGGTGGAGGGGCGGTCGACTAGCCGACCACGCCCATGATGTCGGACTCCTTCATGATCAGGAGTTCTTCACCGTCGAGCTTCACTTCGGTGCCGGACCACTTGCCGAACAGCACGCGGTCGCCGGCCTTCACGTCGAGCGGGATCAGCTTGCCGGCCTCGTCGCGGCCGCCCGGGCCGACGGCGATCACTTCGCCTTCCTGCGGCTTTTCCTTGGCGGTGTCCGGAATGATAATGCCGCCTTTGGTCTTCTCATCGGCTTGGATGCGGCGCACGACCACGCGGTCATGCAGGGGGCGGAATTTGGTCTTGGCCATGATTTCCTCGCGGGCTGGGCTGCAGAGCTGAAAATTGCTGACATTGCAGCTACTTGGCACTCATCTCAAAAGAGTGCCAACGGCCAGCGTGATAGGAGGCGAATGGGCTTGCTGTCAAGCTTTATGCAGACACGCGAGCCCGTCCGAGCCGGGGGCCAATATCCCGTCCGGCCCCGGCAGGATTAATGCAGGGTTTACGGAACAGGTTCATCTTCGTATCAAAGCCGATCGGATCGCGGTCTCCTCAAGCGGTCCCAAGACGATCCAAGATCTGATTCAAGACTAATCCAAGACTTGCGCCTGAGCGATCTTGACAGCACAGTGACAGAGCGAGGGGGCCGGGGACCCCCGTAAAAACCGAGGTCGAGCCATGTTAGCCGTACGGCTTCGTCTGCCGATAAAAACCATTTCGGGCCTTGCTGCCGCGCTCGCGGTTGCGGCCTGTGCGGGTTCCGGGAACACGCCTACCACCATGGCGCCGGTGGTGACCGAAGTTCCGCCGGCGATCAAGGCCCAGGAAATCACCGGACGCTGGGGGCTCGCCGCCTACCACAACCCGCAAGATCTGAAGCGCACCGAAGCGGCCGCGCGCAATGGCTGCCGGCAGCCCTACAATATCGGCATGGGCCCGACCGGCGGCGTGATCATGCATATGCCTGACAAGGCGCAGCCGGAAGAATTGCGGCTGAAGGGCGCGCCCGGCAACAAGACCTATATCGGCCCGCCCGGCGAGCCAGCTGGCGGCTTGCAGGATCGCGAAATCACCTCCTTCGATGGCCGCACCATGACGGTGCGCTTCCTCGACCCGGAAGTGTCGGGCCGCTACGGCACGCAGGTTTATGTGCGCTGTGCGCCGCGGGCCTGATCGCGGTTTCTGATCGTTCCCGAACCTGGGCCCTGTGTCCGGTCTGACGATCGCCGGGCGTTCGGCTGAGGGCTGAATTGCAGAGCCGGCACGCCGGGTTCGAGGGGCGCCGTGCTAGGGTAGCTTGTGTCCTGCCGGCGCCCGCATGTCCCGTCTCCGCGAATTCATTCTTGGTCCTTGGCGCGCCGTGCTGGTGCTCGGCGTCACTCAAATTCTGGCCTGGGGCATTCTGTTCTATCCGCCAGTGCTGATGATGCCGCTGATCGCGGCGGATCGCGGCTGGTCGCTCTCGTTCGCGATGGCCGGCTTCTCGCTCGCGCTTTTCGTAGCGGGAACGGTCGCCCCCACGATCGGCAGCTGGATCGATCGCTATGGCGGACATGTGGTGATGGCGGCGGGATCGCTGACCGGGGCGCTCGCCGTGGCGCTGCTTGCATTCGCCGCGCATCCCGCCGCCTATCTCGCAGTCTGGGCGATCCTCGGGGTCGCGATCGCGGCCAATCTTTACGATCCGGCCTTTGCCACGCTGGGCCGCATTTTCGGTGTCGCCGCGCGCAAGCCGATCACCTATCTCACGCTCGCCGGCGGCTTCGCCTCGACCGTCAGCTGGCCGGCGACGCAGGTGGCGCTGACCTATACGGACTGGCGCGGAACCTATCTGATCTTTGCTGCGGTGCTCGCCTTCGTTGCGGCGCCGCTGCATGCCTTCGCCCTGCCGCGCACCAGGGCTGCCGCGGTGCCGGTCAGCGACGAAGCCGCACCGAAGCTGCCGGCCGTTCTGCCGTCGACCGGTCTCACCTTCATCCTGGTCGCCTCCGCCTTCGCGGCTTACGCCTTCATTCCGTCCGGGCTGGCGGCGCATCTGATCGCGATGTTCGGGCGCGCCGGAATCGACCCGGCCACCGCCGTGACCATCGGTGCGCTGTTCGGGCCCTCGCAGGTTGCCGCCCGGGTCTGCGAATTGTCATTCGGCGGGCGCGCGCATCCGCTCAATCTGGCGCGGTTTTCCGTTGCGCTGATACTTGCAGGCTTTGCGGTGCTGGCGGTGTTCGGTTTCGCGCTGTGGGCGGCGATTGCATTCGCGGTGATGTTCGGCGCCGCTAACGGATTGCTGACGATCGCCCGCGGTGCGGTGCCGCTCGCGTTGTTCGGCGCCAGCGGTTATGGCCGCGTGCTGGGACGGATCGCCAAACCCTATCAGGTGATGCAGGCGGTGGCGCCGCTGGCGCTTGCCTTCGTGGTCGAGCGCAGCGGCGATCCGGTGGCGCTGGCGGTGACGGCGGCCTTCGGCGTTGTCTCGCTGATCTGTCTGATCGCGATCCGGCGGCCGAAGGCCTGATACTGGTATCCGGGACCTTGTGGTCAGGCCTGCAATTTGTCGATCGTGATCGGCAGTTCGCGGATGCGCTTTCCGGTTGCGTGATAAATCGCATTGGCCACGGCGGCAGCGACGCCCACGATGCCGATCTCGCCAAGCCCCTTCAGGCCGAGCGGATTGCTGTCGTCCTTCTCGTCGACGAAAATCACCTTGATGTCGCGAATGTCGGCGTGAACCGGCATCGCATATTCGGCGAGGTTGGCGTTCATGATGCGACCGAGCCGGTGATCGATGTGGGTTTCCTCGTGCAGGGCCATGCCGATGCCCCACACCACCGCGCCGCTGATCTGGCTGCCGCCGGTCTTGGTATTCAGGATGCGACCGGCCGCAATCGCGCTGACCGCGCGGGTGACACGCACCACGCCGAGTTGCTCGTCGACCTTCACCTCGATGAAATGCGCGGCATGGGTGTTGTTGCTTTTTGAATGGTCGCCGTTCGGGCTGGTTGTTTTCTGCTGCTCGATACGCTCCACAGCGCCATGCCGCATGGCGTCGGCGATCGTGACGCTGCGTGAGGCGTCGTGCTTGCTGACCAGCTTGCCGTCCGTGAGTGTGACATCGCTGGGTGCGGCATCCGCGAGCCGTGAGTTAGATACTTGCTTTGCCATGCGCAGCAACTCGTCACGGATCGCGCGCGCCGTGGTGACGATGCCGTTCGATACCGAGGTCGCGATCCAGGACCCGCCTTCGACCGGCGATTGCGGCAGGCTCGAATCGCCGAGCTTGATGCTGATATTCTCGATCGGCAGGCCCAGCATGTCGGCCGCAACCTGCGCCATGATCGTGTAGGTGCCTGTACCGATATCCGACGTCGCGCAGGCGACTTCGGCGTGGCCGTTGGCGGTCAGCGCGATGCGCACCGCGATCGGTACCTGCAGCGCCTCCCAGATCCCGGTCGACATGCCCCAGCCGACCAGATCGCCGCCATCGCGCATCGAGCGCGGTTCGGGATTGCGCTTGCTCCAGCCGAACGCCGCCGCGCCCTGGCGGTAGCATTCGCGCAGAGCCTTGCTTACGAACGGCTTGTCCTCGTTCTGGTCGCGGTCTGAATAGCAACGCAGGCGCAGTTCGAGCGGGTCGAGTTTGAGGTTGACCGCAAGTTCGTCCATCGCGCTTTCCAGCGCGAACAGGCCCGTGGCGGCGCTCGGCGCGCGCATGTCGGCGGAGGTCGGCAGGTCGAGTCTGGCAAGGCGGTGGGCATATCTTGCATTCGGGGTCGTGTAGAGG
>JAEZBA010000436.1 GCA_023430245.1 Pseudomonadota bacterium | reverse complement strand
TCTTAAATGTCAGAACGCAGCCGATCAGGCGGCGACCCGAGTCTCGACCTGGCCTTCGATGGCCTTGTCGCCGGACTTGCCGTTGATCGGGATCTGGCGCGGCTTCTTGGCCTCCGGAATGACCCGGACGAGGTCGACGTGCAGGAGACCGTTCTCGAGCGCAGCGCCCTTCACCTGGACGAAATCGGCGAGCTGGAAGACGCGCTCGAAGGCGCGTGCGGCAATGCCCTGATACAGAACCTCGCCGGATTTCTCTTCCGTCTTGGCCTGCTTCTCGCCCTTGATGGTGAGGGTGTTTTCCTTCAGCTCGATATTGAGCTCGTTCTCCGCGAAGCCCGCGACCGCGACGCTGACACGGTAGTCATTCTCGCCGGTCCGCTCGATATTGTAGGGCGGGTAACCGGGGGCGCTTTCCGCGCTGGTTTGGTCGAGGAGGTTAAACAGCCGGTCGAAACCGACGGTCGAACGATAGAAGGGGGTGAGATCGAAGTGACGCATGGTATGTCCTCCTTGAAGCGACATGTGCAATCGGATCCTCCCGAATGGGCCGGACCCCTGAGAATTGCGCCGCCTGATGGCCGGCGCACCCTTGATCTAGGAAGCGCGGTTTTTTCGTCAAGGGGTGGCGAATTTGAGAAAAATCAACGGCTTACAAAAATGTCGCTAATGGCATGCGGTGTTCTAGCGAGGCGGATCTCCGAACCTCCACGCGAGCAAGCCAATTGAGACTGGCCCGGCCCCTGCTATAACGCCGCACCCGCCGCCCCCAAGGAGTGGCGCATGATTCTGCCCGGCGAATCTTTGCCCGCGTCGCCGGCTCATGCGCATGTTCCCCCATGAAACTCATTTCGATTCCCGCCAATCCGGTGCCCGAGGATGTCGTCTCCGGTACGCTGAAGACGCCGGATCGCATCGATCTGCGGTTCGCGCGCTGGGCGCCTCCGGCGGGACGCAAGGGCACTGTCTGCATCTTCCAGGGGCGCGCGGAATTCATTGAAAAGTATTTCGAGACCGCCCGCGAATTGCGGTCACGCGGATTTGCGGTCGCGACCATGGACTGGCGCGGGCAGGGGATGTCGCAGCGCACCTTGCGTGATCCGAAGAAGGGCTATGTCGAGAGCTTCCGCGAATACGAGACCGATCTCGAAGCCTTCATGCGTGAGATCGTGCTGCCGGATTGCCCGCCGCCCTATTACGCGATCGGTCATTCGATGGGCGCGTCGATCCTGACCCGTATCGCCTATCGCGGCTATCAATGGTTCGACCGGATGGTGCTGTGCGCGCCGCTGATCCGCCTCGGGCCGCAATTGCTGACGCCGTTCGCCAAGCCGGCGGTCACGCTGCTGAACGGCATCGGCATGGGGACGTCTTACGTCCCGGGCGGCAGTCCGATTGTGGTGGCGTCGCAACCTTTCCTCGGCAACGTGCTGACATCCGATCCGGTGCGTCACGCCCGCACCGCCGCGGTGCTGGAAGCGGAGCCCGCGCTCGGCCTCGGCTCACCGACCAATGCCTGGGCATCGGCGGCGTTCGCGATGATGAAGGAATTCGAGAACGTCAATTATCCCGGAAAAATCCGCCAGCCGATCATGATGATCGCGGCGGGCCGCGACGTGACCGTCTCCACGCCGGCAATCGAGCAATTTGCCGGACGGCTGCGGGCGGGTTCGCATCTTATCATCGCCGGCTCGCGGCATGAGATGATGATGGAGACCGATCGCTACCGCGCGCAATTCTGGGCGGCGTTCGACGCCTTCGTGCCAGGTACGCCGCTTTATTGATGCGATGCGCGGTTATGCGGCACCGGGCTCCAGCGTGAACAATTCCTGCGGCCGTTCGACGCCGCGCAACGCGTAGCGACCGACCGACACCAGCCGGCCGCGCATGCCGTCGACCGCGGCGAAGGCCTGCGACACCAGCACCGGCTGCTCCACCGACCGGCACATGGTGGCGATGCGGCTTGCTTCGTTCACCGCCGGCCCGACCACGGTGAAGTCGAGCCGGTCGAGCGAGCCGACATTGCCGTAATAGACTTCGCCGACATGCAGTCCGAGATACATGTCGGTGACCGGCAGAAGTGCGTGCGCGCGTCGGGCGTTCAGCGCGGCGACCTCACGCCGCGCGTCTGCTGCGGCACTGAGCGCCGCACCGCAGGCATGGGCGCGATCCTCGGCGGTAAAAATCGCGAGGATGCCGTCGCCGATGAGCTTCAGCACGTCGCCGCCATGGGCGTGGATCGCGGACACCGCGACATCGGCATAGTCGTTCAGCAGCGGGATCACCTGCTCGGGCGCGGAATCGGTCACCCGCGTGAAGCCGCGCAGATCGCTGAACCAGATCGCGGCGTCGATGCGATCGGCGACACCACGGATGATGCGGCCCGCAAGCACACGGCGCGCGGCATCGCGGCCGAGATAGGTTTCCATCAGCGTGCCGGTCATGCGGGTCAGCGCGAGGGTTTTCACCGCCAGGGCGAGCGACGGCACGAGGCGGGCGAGCGCCGCAAGATGGTCTTCCGAAAAGCCGCCGGGACGCCTGGTCATCCAGCTCGAATAGACCGCGTCCATTTCGCCGATCACGCCTTCGGCGGCGAACCGGTTGACGATGGCCGCGCCGCCTTTCATTCCCGCGTCGATATAGTCCTGCATGACCGGAAACCACGCGGTATGCGCCTCGGTCAGCCGCATCAAGGTCTCGCCGGTCTGCAGCATGTGGAAGAACGGGCTTGCGCGCCAGCTGGCGGCCGCGCGTTCCTCTTCTGCCCCGAGTACCAGCCCCTCCGGCAGGGCGGTGCGGCCATATTCAACAACACCTGGCTGCGACGGATCGTGCCCCCAGCGGAACAGCCGGCCTTCGTAGACCGGATGCAAGGTGTCGATCAGCACGAGACAGCGGTTGACCGGCAGGCCGATGGCCCCGGCCCGTTCGCAAAAGCCGGCCACCAAAGCGTCTTCGGCGACGCCGTTCAGGCCAGCTTCCGCAAGCCAGACGGTGAGTGCACTGATGTCATTCTCTGCAATCATGCGGTCCAAATGTGGGCCGCAATCTCGATCTCAAGTCAATCCCGGCCCGCTTCCACGAACTTGTCCGCGAGCAATTGCGGATTTGTGAAAATAGCCTCGTGGCTGCCGGGCATCTGCACCAGCCGGTAAAGGCCGAGCCGCGACGACATGCGCGGATGCCAGCCCCATTCTCCGGGTGGCAGTGCCGTGTCCTCAGTGCAGTTGAGATAGCTCTTTGGGATTTGCAGCGAATAGAAGGTCTTCAACGGCACCTTGTCGCTGTGGCTGCGCTTGGGTGTCGGCGACAGCATGCCGTAGGCCTTGCGGGCCAGCGCCTCGTCCGCATCGTTGATGAAGGCGTCGCGCCAGATCGGGTAGGGCAGCATCACCCCGCCGTCGGGCTGCGCGATGGCGTCGAACAATTCCTTGTAATGCGGCGGGACATTGTCCTCGAGGCTCTGGCCGTCGAGCAATACGAACGCATTCCAGAACACGAGCCGGCGAATCCGGTCCGGGACCTGCTCGGCGACAGGCTGGATCACGGTGCCGCCGAACGAATGCCCGACCAGGATGAAGTCACGCACGTCCGACGCCTTGATGAAATCGACTACCGAGCGGACGCAATCGGCATGCGTGACGTCCTTGCGGTCGTTCGGCGCATGCCCGGCGACGGTCGGCGCGTAGACCTTGTGGCCGTTCTGCTCCAGCCGGTCGATCACCGGCTGCCAGGGCCGGTTGTCGTGCCAAGAGCCGTGAACGAGGACGAAGGTGTAGCCCATGGTGTTTCCCCTTCTGATTTTGTTCTTTAACGATGCATAACGGCGAAAACGCCGCGCGACTATCCGTGCAGTGTCTTGCGCCTATGCGTGCAATGTCTTGCGGAGCAGCCCGGGTGCGATCCCGAAGCGCAACCTGAACCGCCGCGCAAAGTGACTCGGGTTCGCGAAGCCGCTACGCCAGGCGATGTCCGAAATCGAGATCCGCGCAAAGCGCCGATCCTCCAGCAGAGCTTTTGCCCGCTGCAACCGTGCTTCGATCAACACTGCGCCGAAGCTGGTGCCGTCCTGCGCCAGCACGAGATGCAGATAGCGTTTGGAAATGCCATGCACGGCGGCGATGGCCGCCGGATCGAGCGCCGGATCGGAGCTTTGCTCGGCGATGGTGCGCGTCAGCCGGCGGATGAGCGCGCCGCCATGCGGGGTCAACTCTGCGTCT
>JAEZBA010000373.1 GCA_023430245.1 Pseudomonadota bacterium | reverse complement strand
CCAATACCGTCACCCTCTCGGGCGGCGTGGTCATCACCCAGGGTCCCAACGTGCTCAAGGGCGATCGGCTAATTGTGGACCTCACCACGAATTTCGCCAAGGTCGAGGGCGGCCGGGTGCAGGGCCTGTTTTCGACCAGCAAGGATGACAAGCCGGCCGGCAAGGACGACAAGCCGGGACAGGATCAGAAGCCTTCCGTCCGCAAGAAGCCGACGGCTTTGCCCGCCGCGACCAATTGAGCCCGGTTCCGGTCCTCCGTTGCAACCGCGATTCCGTCGGATTATGTCGGTAGCAGGCGACCGCAGAGCCTGCAGGAAGCTGGTGTGGTGGTTTGGAGATCTGCTCGTTGCCGCCGCACCTTTGCCCGTGCGGAATTGAACCGGAACTGCTCTGAAATCAAAGGTTTGCCAGTGTCCTTGGAGTCCGAAACCAACCCGCGAGCAAGCCGCAAGTTGCAGCGAATGTCGGATTCGGAACACTAGCGTGTTCGATTTCCTCTCGATATTCCGCCGCAAACGGCCGGGGAAGCCGCGAAAGCGCAAATCGTCCGGCAAATCGTCCGGCACCTGGCGCGTCGAACTGGAAAAGATCGGCGGGCTCGTCGGCAAGCCTGCCTCCCAGCGCACCGCCCTCGCGCCACAGCCTGCGGCGCCGCCGGTCCCTAGCGCCCTGCGGATCGAGCCGTTGCAGGACGAGTTTCTGGTCGGCGATCCGATGCGCAGGAATGTCCAGTGGGAGCATCCGCTCCATCCCGAGACACTGCATCCGGATCAGTTCCGGCCCGAGCCGCCCAGGCCCGGCCGACATGCCGGCCACGCGGCGCCTGCGCCAACCATGGCGCGCACGGAGGTACCGCCGCGCGCCGTGGAGCCGCGTTTCGTGCCGCCGCTCCCCCGACGTCAGGAGCCGGTCGAGCCACGCCAGCAGGCCGCCCAGGGCTATCTTGCCGCGCACGGCGTCGAGAAGAGCTTCGGGCCCCGCAAGGTGGTGCGCGGCGCCAGCCTTTTTGTGCGGCGAGGTGAGGCGGTCGGTCTGCTAGGTCCGAACGGCGCCGGCAAGACTACGATCTTCTACATGATCACCGGGCTGATCAAAGCCGATGCCGGCAAGATCGAGCTGGACGGAAACGACGTCACGCCGCTGCCGATGTATCAGCGCGCGCGTCTCGGCATCGGCTACCTGCCCCAGGAAGCCTCCATTTTCCGCGGTCTCAATGTCGAGGAAAACATCCGCTCGGTGCTCGAGGTGGGGGAGCCGGACGCCAAGCGGCGGCAGCGCGACCTCGACGCGCTGCTGGAGGAGTTCAACATCACCCGCCTGCGCAAGTCGCCATCGATCGCGCTATCCGGCGGCGAGCGGCGGCGCGTGGAAATCGCCCGCGCGCTGGCAAGCCGCCCCAGCTACATGCTGCTGGACGCGCCGTTCGCCGGCATCGCTCCGATTGCGGTCGGCGACATTCAGCAACTGGTCAAGCACCTGACCTATCGCGGGATCGGGGTGCTGATCACCGACCATAATGTCCGCGAGACGCTCGGCCTCACCGACCGCGCCTACATCATCTATTCCGGCGAGGTTCTGATGGAGGGCCGGGCCGAGGATATTGTGAATAACGCGGATGTCCGCCGACTCTATCTGGGCGAAGAGTTCCGCCTTTAATCGGGCATTTTGCCGCGATTTTTGCCTGATTTTGAGGCGGTTCTGCGGGGCGCGTGCGCATATGTGCCGAATCGCCTAAAGGACGTGCGCCTTTTTTCCACATGCACAAACTGTGCCGCTGGGCTAGGAATCCCTCATGGCACTGACCACCCGCCTCGAATTCCGCCAGAGCCAGGCGCTCGTGATGACGCCGCAGCTGATGCAAGCCATCAAGCTGCTGCAACTCTCGAACCTCGATCTCATGGCCTATGTCGAGGAAGAGCTTGAGAAAAATCCCCTGCTCGAACGTGCGGGCGACGACGACGGGCCGCTTGCGGCGGCCGCCGCGGCTGAGCCCACGGACGGCGGCTTCGAAGGCGAGGGGACCCAGGAATGGATGGGGGACGACCTCGCCACCAGCCGCAATGCCATCGAGGAGGACCTCGGTACCCGTCTCGATAACGTGTTCCCGGAGGACGGTGGATCGACCGTTGCTTCGGCGCGGGCAGAAGACGCCACCGCGGCGCATTCCGAATGGGCGAGCGTCGGATCGGGCGGGCGCGAGGACGGCGAATACAATCTCGAGGCCTTCGTCTCGACCGAGCGGACACTCGCGGATCATCTGTCCGAACAGCTCTCGTTGTCGGTGACCGACCCGGTCAAGCGCATGATCGGTCAGCACCTGGTCGATATGGTCGATGAGGCTGGCTACCTGTCCGGGGATCTGGCGGCGGTTGCCGAGAAGCTCGGTGCCGACATGGCCGATGTCGAGGCGGTACTCGCCGTTCTGCAAACCTTCGATCCCGCGGGCGTGTGTGCGCGAAATCTCACCGAATGCCTGGCCATCCAGCTCAAGGAGCAGAACCGTTACGATCCCGCCATCGCGGCGTTGCTGGGGCGTCTCGATCTTTTGGCCAAGCGTGATTTTGCGAGCTTGCGCAAGATTTGCGGCGTCGGCGACGACGATCTCTTGGACATGATCGCGGAGATCAAGCGCCTCAATCCGAAGCCGGGGCTCGCCTTTGGTTCGGCGAATGTCCAGCCAATCGTGCCGGACGTGTTCGTGCGCGCCGCGCCGGACGGCTCGTTCACCGTCGAACTGAATTCGGAGACGTTGCCGAAAATCCTGCTGAACCAGACCTACCATGCACGGGTCTCGAAGACGGCGGCCGCGGCGACAGACAAGTCCTACCTTGCCGAGAAACTGCAATCGGCGACCTGGCTCATTCGCGCGCTCGATCAGCGCGCACGGACGATCCTGAAAGTCTCGGCTGAAATCGTGAAGCAGCAGGATGCCTTCTTCGCGCACGGCGTCCAGCATCTGCGTCCGCTCAATCTGAAGACGATCGCGGACGCGATTTCGATGCACGAATCCACCGTGTCGAGAGTTACCGCCAACAAATACATGGCGACAACGCGCGGCATCTTCGAACTGAAATATTTCTTCACCTCCGCAATTGCCGCGTCCAATGGCGGGGAGGCGCATTCGGCCGAGGCGGTGCGCCACCGTATCAAGCATCTGATCGATACGGAGACGGCCAATGACATTCTCTCCGACGACACGATCGTCGATAAGCTGCGCGAGTCCGGAATCGACATTGCGCGCCGCACGGTTGCGAAATATCGCGAGGGCATGCGTATCGCGTCGTCGGTCCAGCGGCGTCGCGAGAAGCAAGGGGCGTCGATCGGCCGCTAGCGGTCTGATTCCAGTGTTGTAGAATCCGCGAGCGTGAAGGCACGGGCAGGTCGATGATTCGAACGCGAGGGATCGGACCGGCGTTGAGGGCCAAGGCTTTGAAACGACGCGTCTTTCAGACCGGAACTGGCGTGACTGCAGGATCCGGCAAGCCCGGCCGTAAGCCATTGACGTTGGCGGGGGGCATCCTTATGGTCCGCCGCTCTTCATCCCCAACAGCCCCAGTTCGACCCATTTTACCGGCGGATACGCGGACCGTTTCCAATGGCGCTTAGCGATATTGTGGCCGTGAATGCCGTGATCCCGGCGCTCAAGGTCAATGGCAAGAAGCAGGCGATTCAGGAAATCGCTGCGCGCGCGGCCGAGCTCAGCGGCCTCGGCGAGCGCACGATTTTTGAAACCTTGCTGCAGCGCGAGAAGCTCGGCTCGACCGGCATCGGACACGGCATTGCGATCCCGCATGGCAAATTGCCGAAACTTGATCGGCTGTTTGGATTGTTCGCGCGATTGGATCGTCCGATCGATTTCGAGTCGCTCGATGGTCAGCCGGTGGATCTGATTTTTCTTCTGCTGGCGCCGGAAGGCGCGGGCGCGGATCACTTGAAGGCGCTGGCGCGCGTTGCGCGCTTGCTGCGCGATCCCGACACCGCCAACAAGTTGCGCGAATCGAGCGACGCCGACGCGCTTTATGCGGTGCTCACGATGACGCCGTCGCAGGCCGCTTGAGTCATTTCGGATGACGTTCGGCGTGCGGTGACGTCCCGCAAAGCCTCGTGCATGCTCGAAGCCTAGTGCAGGCTCAGGGCCTCGAGTTTTTCCTCCGACGCGTTGGCGACGGCAGCTTCGTGGCTATCGGTGACAAGGATCGGTGTGCCGTCGGCGGCGTGGAGCACGAACACGTCGCGGCCGGGTGCGAGCAGCGGCGCCTCGGGGCAGAAAAATCCCACATCCTCCGAGCGCGCCACGCGGATATAGGCGAGCCGGCGCCAGGCAAGCGTCGCGAGGTCCCGCGCGGACATCGACACGACGGCAGGTGAACGGCTGGACGATGCGGACATAGTGCGGCTCCCTTTGACCTTTTGACGAACGTGGCGCACCCGGGGTTCAAGCCGACACATGAAAAAGGCCACGGCCGGTGTTTCCGGCCGTGGCCCTCATCGATTCGGACGTGTCCGCGTCAGTGGACGCTGACGGCCTCCAGCTCGTTATTCCAGGCATTGGCGACCGCGGCTTCGCGCGTGTCGGTTACCAGGATCGGCGTGCCGTCCGCTGCGTGAAGTGCGAAAAGCTGCATCCCGGGCTGCATTTCCGGCGCCTGCGGGTAAAGCTCATGCACATTCTCGGACCGGATCTGTTTCACATACGCGATCTTGCCTCCGCCCAGAACGGCGAAAGCTTGAGGCGACATGATCGGCTTTTCGGTTTGTTCGTGGGTCATGTCAGCTGCTCTCCTTCGTCAACTCAACTATTCCTGTGGTCGGTCGGTTCCCTGTTTTCGCCGCCTTGGGTCTCTCGTCCCTCGATATGGTTATTCGTGCGCCTTAATCGAGATGGCACGCACAATTCGTGCCGGTTCCGGTCGCGCCAGATCGATCGACAGCAGGCCATTCTTCAGATCCGCACGCAGAACCTCCATCCCGTCGGCCAGCACGAAGGTGCGCTGGAACTGGCGGGCGGCGATGCCGCGGTGGATGAACTGGCGCGTCTTGTCGTCGGTCTGGCGACCGCGGATGACGAGCTGGTTCTCCTCGACGCTCACTTCGAGCTGATCGAGGGTGAAGCCGGCTACCGCAAGCGTGATGCGCAGACGTTCCGGATCGCGGTCGTCGCGCGCAAGCCGCTCGATATTGTAGGGGGGATATCCGTCCGCCGCCTTGGTCACGCGGTCGAGCACGCGCTCGATCTCATCGAAACCCAACAGGAACGGGCTGGACAACGAAGGCATTCGGGACATCTCAAAGTCCTTTCCAGCGACTTTGACACGGGGCCCAAAGAGGCACCCCCTGATTTTCCCGGCGGACCCGCCGGGAGAGTTGACCTGTATATGGGCAGGAATCCGGGCGCTGCAAGCGGGCTGGAACCCTGCAAGAGCCTCAGGAGCGGGTGCGCGCTTCGCATCCTCACGCGCCCTCGCTCTCCGCTCTTTGACGGATCCAGATGCAGGTTCACCGCAGCGTGGAAAAACAAAAGCCGCCCGGAGGCGGCCGCAGCATCAGGGCTGGACAATGATCAAAGCCGGTCGCAGGCTTTGGGTTGGTGGAGCCAGGCGGGATCGAACCGCCGACCTCTTGCATGCCATGCAAGCGCTCTCCCAGCTGAGCTATGGCCCCGTAACCGTGTCCCGCCCGCAGCGGGATGCGGGCGGATAGCTTACCTCGGGGCGACGATCAAGTCTCCTCGTCCTTTTCGAGGCCGTCGCCGATGATATCGGTCACGTCGTCGTCGCCCTCTTCATCTTCCTCGATGAAGGTCGAATCGTCGTCGCCGCCGTCGTCCTCGACCTCGATATCGTCGTCGACCGCATCCGGCAGGTCGGCCTTCTTGCCGGTCGTTTCGGCGTCCGCGTCTTCCAGCGAGACGAAGACGGCGCCTTCGGCCTCGGCCGTCTCGAGCTCTGGCTCGGCGGCGGGCGAAGCCTTCGATTCCGGGCGACCGCGCGAGGCGATCGGAGCGATCGGCACCACCTCGCCGGTATAGGGCGAGATCACCGGATTCTTGTTCAGGTCGTAAAACTTGCGGCCCGTCACGGGACAGACGCGCTTGGTACCGAGCTCTGGCTTTGCCACGTTCGGAGGTTCCTTGAACGGCTTTTCAAAATGAGCGGCTGAATTGGCGGCTTGAGCGACCGGTGTCAATACCGTTTATGGGCGATTTTGCGGCTTTCCGCCCGGGATCGGATGACGTGGGAAACGCCCGGTGCTAGGACGGCGCCCACTTTCGCGCCGGAAAAGCCGTCTTGAGCCATTCGCTGCCCGCCATGCCGTTAACCGCGCGCCGTTCGCCTGCGCTGAAGGGGCGTCTGCGCGTGCCCGGCGACAAGTCGATTTCGCATCGTGCCCTGATCCTGGCGGCAATGACCGTGGGGGAGACCCGCATCTCGGGGCTTCTCGAGGGCGAGGACGTGATCAACACCGCCAAGGTGATGCGCGCCCTCGGCGCCACGGTCGAGCGAACCGGTGAGGGCGCATGGTCGGTACAGGGCGTCGGTGTCGGCGGTTTCGCGCAGCCGTCGGGACCGCTCGATTTCGGCAATTCCGGCACCGGCTGCCGTCTCGTCATGGGCGCGGTCGCAGGCTGCCCGGTGACGGCCCTCTTCGACGGCGATGCCTCGCTGCGCAAACGCCCGATGCAACGCGTCCTCGATCCGCTGACCCGGATCGGCGCGCGCGTGGTCGACGCCGCCGAAGGCGGGCGGCTGCCGCTGACGCTGCAGGGTGCGCGCGACCCGCTCCCGATCGAATACGCACCGCCGGTCGCGTCCGCCCAGCTGAAGTCCGCGGTACTGCTGGCCGGGCTCGCGGCGCCGGGCGAGACCATCGTGATCGAGAAGGAAGCGACCCGCGATCACACCGAGAAAATGCTGACGCATTTCGGCGCCGACATTCGGGTCGAGACCATAGGCGAGCATGGCCGCCGCATCACGCTCACCGGGCGGCCGGAGCTTTCGCCCGCGCCGTTGCAGGTGCCGGCCGATCCGTCATCGGCGGCCTTTCCGCTGGCGGCGGCGCTGATCGTTCCTGGCTCCGACATCGTGCTGGACGGCGTGATGATGAATCCGCTGCGCACCGGGCTGTTTCTGACGCTGCGCCAGATGGGCGCCGATATCGAGACGCTGTCGGCGAAGACCGACGGCGGCGAAGAGGTCGCCGAACTGCGCGTGCGGGCTTCGTCCTTGCGCGGCGTCGACGTGCCGGCCCCGCGTGCGCCATCGATGATCGACGAATATCCGATCCTTGCCGTCCTCGCGTCCTTTGCCGAGGGAACGACACGGATGCGCGGCTTAAGCGAATTGCGGGTGAAGGAATCCGACCGGCTGGCCGCGACCGCCGACATGCTGCGTGTCAACGGCGTTGCGGTCGAGATCGAGGGCGACGACCTGATCGTGCATGGAAAAGGCCGGGCGCAAGGTCGCGCCCTTGGCGGCGGTGTGGTGGCAACGCATATGGATCATCGCCTGGCAATGTCGGCGCTGGTCATGGGGCTGGCGAGCGACAAGCCGGTCGGCGTCGATGACGCGGCGTTTATCGCGACCAGCTTCCCCGGTTTCGTCGAACTGATGCGCGGTTTGGGGGGCGAACTGGGGTAGGGCCCGGCTCTGGAAAAGGCGCCTCAATTGAACTATATTTGATTTGAGGATCGTCCCATGACCAAGGTCGTAATCGCTGACTTGAGCAAGCGCCGAAACGGCAAATCTGCCGGATCGGTACGCGAGAAGCGTTTGCGGGATGCTGGCGGAAATCTCGTTCGCGTCCTCTCGATCGATGCCAACAGCGAGACTTTCGGAAGCGATCTTGAGCTCCTGTTCAAGCGCAATGTCGCGCGGGCTCGCCGCGAGAACAAGAAACTCCTTGGTTCGGCCAGCGGCGTCCCAGGCCGCAAGTGAAGCTTTTGGAACGTCCGATCCTGTGGATCGTGGCGGGCCCGAACGGTTCCGGCAAAAGCAGTCTTTACGGTAACGCCGACATTTCCGCATTCGACCAGAGTGTCTGGATCATCAACCCGGATATGCTGACCGCGCGCATTCAGTCCGAAGAAGGATTGGCGCCGCACGATGCCAATATCGCGGCAGTGACACGTATAGAAACCTGGCTTGACGCATCGATTGAGACGCACCAAACCGTCGGAGTGGAAACGGTCCTTTCGACACCGAAATATCGTCGCCTGGTGAATGCCGCGCGCGCAAAGGGCTACGAATTCCGTTTCATTTATGTCGTGCTCAATAGTGTCGAACTGAATATCGAACGCGTTGCCATTCGCGTGAAAAAGGGCGGGCACGACGTACCGGAGGACAGCATTCGAAAGCGCTGGAGCCGCTCATTGGGACAAATGCCTTGGTTTATGTCGATGGCCGATCGCGCATGGATCTTTAACAACTCTGGCGAGGCGCCTGTCCTGATCGGCCAAAAGTCCGCCGGCGTGGTCAGCCTCGATCCTTCGGCACCCGAATTCATCCAATCGGCATTCAAAATTTAAGGTCATCGCACGACTCATGATCATCGCCATCGACGGCCCGGCCGCCTCCGGCAAGGGCACCATCGCCAAGCGCCTCGCTGCTCACTACGGTTTCTGGCATCTCGACAGCGGATTGCTGTACCGGGGCGTTGGCTTCGCCGTATTGAGCGCCGGCAGGCTTGGCGACGAGGCCGCGGCGGTTGCCGCGGCGATCTCCTACGACCCCGCGCGCTTTCCGGAGGACGACCTGAAATCCGACGAGGTGGCAAAAGCCGCGTCGATTGTCGCGGCCATCCCCGCGGTTCGCGAGGCTCTCATCGCACTGCAGCATGACTTCGCGCGCTCGAAGCCGGGCGCGGTCATCGACGGGCGCGATATCGGCACCGTTATCGCGCCGCAGGCCGAGGTTAAGATTTTCGTAACCGCGACACCCGAGGAGCGGGCACGGCGCCGTATCCTGGAACTCAGGGGGCGGGGCGAGGCGGTCGATGACGCCGCCGTTCTCGCCGACATCAAGGCCCGGGACGAGCGCGACATGAACCGCGCGGTGGCCCCGCTCCGGCAGGCCGAGGATGCGGTCTTGCTGGATACGACACTTTTGGCTATATCCCCAGCCGTCCGGGCCGCCATCGACATTGTCGAGGCCGTCCGAGCGGGCCGGAGGCCGGCTTAACCGCCCTTCGTCGTTGGAGGAACGCCCGCTCCGCCGCCTCGTCCGGAGGCCTTGGACACGTCCATTTTGGACAAGCAATCATCGTTCCGGTCGAACGGCTTAACGCGCCGACCCGTCGCTTATGCGGCGGAGCCACTGGTCTTGCGGGGCCTTTGGCCCGTGCGTTCGGAACATCCCAAT
>JAEZBA010000343.1 GCA_023430245.1 Pseudomonadota bacterium | reverse complement strand
GGCCATGGCCGGTCGCGGTCGCTTCCCCATGTGCTGGAACAGGTCGCTGGTGTTGCGGGGTGTGCGTTGTTCAAGTGTCTCGCGGCTGATGACGCTTACGGATGCCGGCGTGTTGTAGACCCAGTCGGGCGTGCCCTGGAAACCCTTGGGCTCACTGCTGCCCGCGGGAGCGGCACTCGGCGTACTTTGAGCCCCGCCATCCTGGTCGCCGGTGCTCGCCGGCGCGACGGGCGGGACTTGCGCCCCCCGCTTCTTGCGGGGCTTCCCCGCGGCGACATCGATCGGATCGAGAGTGACCTGCGCTGCAGATTGCGTCGCATATGCACACAGAGCGGTGGCGCCAAGCGCCCCTATTGCGACCCTTCGCAGTATCCCCGATCGGCCCTTGCTACGACACGCCATGAGAACCGTTATGCCTCAGCGGCGTCGCGCTCATGCAACCGGACAAAGCGGTCCGGTGCGTGCATGGCGCAACGCATGCAGCCAAATTCCATGCTTCGAATGATTAGCTGGCTCGCCGGGGCTGGCTGGCTCGCGACGTGAAGACACGTCGTCACGTTGCTTGCATCGTCGCAGGGTTTGATGTCAATCGCCCGGAAAAAGATTGGAATCGATCCAGTCTAAAGGGCGAAATCGCCGTACCCTCTCGGCGCTATTGGACCACGTTTCCCGCAAAGATTTCGTCGACCAGGCCCTGGACGCGCGTGAAAGCAGCCCGCGCACCTGCAACGACCCGCTCTTCTTCCGGGCCGGTCAGCCGGACACCATCGAGCGCAGCCGTGAACGTTTTCCAATGCAGCCCACGCCCCTCCGGGGACGCGGCGAGATGGCGCGCGCCAAAGGTTTCGGAGAGACCGAGCTTCCTCGCTTCCTTCAAGAGAAAGGCTGCGCCGAGATTGGAGCCCTCGGCAACATACAACCATCCGAGCGCAGTCGGCAGGTCGCCATCGGAACCGCGCGGAAATGCAGGCGGCGCACTCGAAGCGGAGGCGGTCGTCTCAAGATCAGCCAGATCCTGCTCGATCAGATCGAAGCGTCTGCGACCCGCAAGATCGGGCAACAGTTTGTCAAGCTCCGGGTCAGCATACAGCGCGTCGATTTCGCGATGAAACTGATGCTGCACCTTTACAAAAAGGCTGTAGCGCTCGCGGCTCTCGAACGGCTTGTGCATCATGATCGACTTGTCCAGGCGATCATGGGTTGAATTCGTCGCCTCCTTGAGACGCTTCGCGCGGCCGGACAATTCCCCGTTGGCATTCGCCTGCAGCGAATCCGCGTTCAATGGCTTGGTCACTTCATGTCTCCTTCGATACGATTAAGCGATGTGAGATCGGCCCGCCCTAAACCGGCGCCGACGGTCGGGCAGAATGCGGCAGCGAAAATGGAATCGACTCGGGCGGCAGTACTCCGACTGCGGATGTCACTCCGAAGACGTCGGACACATTGCTCTCGGTGATTGTCCGGCTTGGCGGCCCGTCACGCACGATGCGACCACCTTTCATGATCAAAATGCGATCGGCAAACATAGCCGCCAGATTGAGGTCGTGCATCACGGCAACCACCGCGACCCCGCGCGCAACGCAGCGCCGCGCCGACGAGAGCAGATCGAGCTGATGACGAAGATCGAGGCTCGACGTCGGTTCGTCAAGCAACAGCAAGCCCGGCCCGTTCCGCGCCTCGCCGCAAGCCAGTTGCACCAACACCCGAGCGAAATGCGTGCGTTGCTGTTCGCCGCCCGACAGCGTGTTCACGACGCGGTCGCGCATATGAAGCAGATCGACCTCGGATAGCGCCTCCTCGACCATTGCCTCGATCGCCGGGCCGGTGCGCTCGCCTGCACCCATGCGAACAACCTCGATGACCGAAAACGGGAACGCCACGCTGACCGTTTGGGCCAGCACCGCACGGCGCAGGGCCAGTTCCCGGGGGTCGTAATCCGCGGGGGCGCGTCCCATAAGCCTGATGACGCCGGAACTCGGCGTGCGATCACCGGAGATGACCCGAAGCAGCGTCGATTTGCCAGCGCCGTTCGGTCCGATCATGGCAACGGCGGAGCCCGGCGCGATCCGCAGCGATATCCTTTCGATCAGCGCCTTACCCGGCAATCGCACCGCGATCTCGCTGGCTTCCACGAGCGCGTTCATAGGCCGATCAGCCCACGCTGGCGCAGGAGGATCGACAGAAATACCGGCGCGCCGACAATCGCTGTCAGGATTCCGATCGGCACTTCGGCGGGCGCGGCCAGCGTGCGGGCCATCGTATCGGCGCCGAGCAGCAGGATCGCACCAAGCACGGCGGAGGCCGGCAGCAACAGCCGGTGGCCAGGGCCGATCACAAGGCGAAGCAGGTGCGGGACGACGATACCAACAAAGCCGATGATTCCAGCAAACGACACCGCAGCGCCGGTCATCGCCGAGACCAGCACGATGGCGCGACGCTTCAGCCGTTCGACCTCGATACCCATGTGAAACGCCTCGCTTTCACCCAGCACCAAGAGATCGAGACCGCGCCCGATGCTCGGCACTAGCGCCAGCATCGCGAAGACGAACGGAGCAAGGATCGACACCTTGGTCCAGGTGGCGCCGCTGATCGAGCCGAGCATCCAGAAGGTCATATCGCGGAGCTGGCGATCGTCGGCGGTGAACACCAGCATGCCAATCCCAGCATTTGACAGCGACGCAATCGCCAATCCGCCGAGCAGAAACACGGCGATCGAGGTGCGGTTTTCTCGCGTGGCGATGCGATAAAGCAGCATCGTCGCCAGCAGGGAGCCTGCGAACGCGGCCGCCGGCAGCAACCAGATCGAGATCTGCATGCCGCTCGCCGCCAGCAGCCGATCTCCAATCACAATTACGACGGCGGCGGCCAGCGCTCCGCCACCGGCGACTCCGACCAGAGCCGGATCGGCCAGCGGATTACGAAACAGCCCCTGCATGATGGCGCCGGCGGCGGCCAGCAATGCACCGATGATCGCCGCCATGGCGATCCGCGGCAGACGGATGGTCCACAGCACCAGTCGGTCGCGCGCCAGCAGCACAGGATCTCCGTCAACCCCGAACCATCCGAGCGCGGCTGGCAGTCGCTGCAGTGGAATGCCCGCAGCACCAATGGTGGCGGCAAGCGCCGCTACCACAAGCAGCGATAGGGCGAGCACCACCACAAGAGTTCGCCGCGCCGCGGGCGAATGCCGCAATCGCCCGAGACCGCGATGCGGTATGTCTGCGACGCTCATCGGTCGCAGGCGACGGTCGCGGCTGGCGGAGCCGCGCCCACGGTCTGCGGCGGCTGCAGATCGGGATAGAGTTTCTGTGCCAGATCGCGCGCCGCCGACGCCGTTCGCGGACCGAAGCCGAGGAGATAGAGACCGTCCATTGCCACAAAGGCGTTGCGCGACGCAGCCGGCGTCAAGGCAAACCCGGGATGGGCGAAGACCTCCTTCGCGGTCAGCGGGTCGGCGCCGCCGCGCACCATCACCAGCACCGCATCGGGCTGAGCCGCGACCACGGCTTCGTCCTCGAGCTGCTTGTAGCCCTCGAACTGGTCCACGGCATTCACCGCACCCGCCATGCGAATGATGCCATCGGCCGCTGTCTTGCGGCCGGCCGCCATGGCGCGACCGTTGACGAAAGACATGACGAAAACCACGCGCAAGGGCCGGTTGATGCCAGCGCGCCATTGCGCCAGCGACTTGAGATCGCGCTCGACGCGGTTCGCAAGGCATTGACCGCGCTCCTCGAGATGCATCGCTTTCGCGATCAGCTCGATCTTTCGCAGAATGCCATCGCCGGAATACTCATCGCCCACCATCACCATCGGCACGCCTGCCGAACCCAGTACGGACAGTGTCTGCGGGGGGCCGGAGCCATGCAGCGCCAGGATCAGCGTGGGCGCAACGCCCAAAACCCCCTCCGGCGACAAAGCGCGCATATATCCGACGTTCTTTTTCTCGGTCAGGGCCCGTGGCGGAAACTGGCTGGTCGAGTCGACCGCAACGATCCGCTTGTCTGCACCCAGTTCGTAGAGGATCTCGGTGATCGAACCACCGACTGACACCGTGCGCGCGCTATCGCCGACCACGACCTCGCGGCCACCCGCATCCGTCACGGCGATGGCCTGGGCCAGCGCCGGTATCGGCATCAGCATCGCGGCGAACAGTGGGAGTGTCGCAAGGCGGCGCATCAACATGGTCGGGCCGTTCACTTTGTCAGGATCAGTTTGTTCTGGGA
>JAEZBA010000597.1 GCA_023430245.1 Pseudomonadota bacterium | reverse complement strand
GAATAGATCAGCGCGGTCCAGACCAGATAGCCCGGGATGTTCACCGGCGCCCCAAACAGCGTCAGCGGCGCCGCGGCGGACAGGCCCCACAGGATTGCGAAGAATGAGATCAGCGTCACGATCGCGCCGAGCAGGCGCACCACAATGAACAGCGATTTCTCTATGAACTGGTTTATGTCGTCGGCAATGCGCTGGTCGGGATTGTCGGCGGCGTCGCCGAGCAATTGCATCCGGTAATGGGTCGATGCCGCAAGCCAGCGATCGACATAGACTTTCGTCATCCAGGCACGCCAGCGGATCTGGAGCCACTGGTTCAGGTAAAGCTGATAGACCGCAAGCACGATAAAGATCGCCGCCAGCCCGCAAAAAATGCTGATTTCGGTGACGAAATTGTCCCAGTTCCGGTCCTGCAAGGCATTGAAAAACCTCGCATTCCATTGATTGATCAGCACGTTCACCGCGACGATGGACAATTCGATGGCGATCACCGCCGAGAGCAGGATCAGCCCCGCCCGCCGGTCCTCTGATCGAAAATAGGGCAGCGACAGCCGAAAGACCTCGCCGAACAGCCGGGGCAGTTCCTTCACGCATCTAATCCCTGAAAAGCCGGCTTTTCCCGCGCGATCGCGTTGCGAAGGCAATGGGCGCCGAAGACGTCACCTTTTCCCGGTTCGGTTGCCGAACCAAGCGCGACATCGGCAGACTTGTGCAAACCGGGCAAGCCGTACAAACTATCATGAGACCCGCTGGAATATCATATACGTCCCAGCGGTTAGTCACGAAAACGGCATCAAGCCGTACAGAAAACGGTCGCTAGGGAGGACCTCATGACCAAGAAGGACGAGAAGACGTCGCGCCGCAAATTCTTGCTGACGGCCGGCGCCGTTGGCGCTGCCACAGTTGCCATGCCGCAGGTTTCGCGCGCGCAAACGGTGACCTGGAAATACCAGTCGACATGGCCGACCAAGGACATCTTCCACGAGATGGCCGCGGACTACGCCAAAAAAGTCAACGACATGTCGGGCGGCCGGCTGAAGCTCGATGTGCTCGCCGCCGGCGCGGTCGTTCCGGCCTTCCAGATGGCCGATGCGGTGCATTCCGGCGTGCTGGATTGCGGCCACGGCGTGTGCGCTTACTGGTACGGCAAGCACAAGGCCTATTCGCTGTTCGGCACCCCGCCGTCATGGGGCTGGGATGCGCACGGGTTCCTTGGCTGGTTCTATTACGGTGGCGGCGAAGACCTCTACAAGGAGCTGGTCAACAACATCCTGAAGCTCAACCTGACAGGCGTTCTGTATTACCCGATGCCGACCCAGCCGCTCGGCTGGTTCAAGAAAGAGATGAAGACCGGCGACGACTTCAAGGGCATGAAGTATCGCACAGTCGGTCTGTCGGCCGACCTGTTCAAGGAACTGGGTGCGTCGGTCACCATTCTGCCCGGTGGCGAAATCGTGCCGGCGATGGACCGCGGTCTGCTCGACTCGGCGGAATTCAACAATCCGTCGTCCGACATCCTGCTCGGCTTTCCCGACGTGTCGAAATTCTACATGGTCGGCAGCCATCACCAGCAGGCTGAATCGTTCGAGATCATCTTCAACAAGCAGAAGCACGACGCGCTGCCGCCGGAGCTTCGTGCGATCCTGCGCAACGCCGCTTTCGCAGCGTCTGCGGACAGCTACGCAATGGCGCATGACCGCTACTCGAAGGATCTCGATGCGATCAAGAAGCGCGGCGTCAACGTCATCAAGTCGCCCGACAAGCTCCTCACCGACCAGCTCAATGCCTGGAACAAGGTGCTCGCCGAGCAGTCCAAGGAACCGTTCTTCGCCAAGGTTGTGGCGTCGCAGAAGGACTGGGTGAAGCGTACCGGCGCCTACACATTGTCGAACAATCTCGACTCCGCGGCGCTCGAGAAAGCCTACAAGCACTTCCACGGATAAGACGTGCATGGGCGGCCCGTCCGGTGAAACCCGGGCGGGCCGCCTGCTTTTCTCTTCTCAACTTCCGGAAAAGAGAATAATCGTTCCAGCCAAGCAAGAAGAAATACGGTGGAACAAACACACCGTTCGGCAGGGGGGATTTGGTGGACCGCGTCATCTATTCGATCGACCAGCTCAGCATCTGGGTCGGCAAGACCTTTGCGTGGTGCATCCTCATTCTGACCTTCACGACCAGCTATGAGGTCTTTGCGCGCTATTTCTTCAATGCGCCGACCGAATGGGCGTTTGACGCGTCCTACATCCTTTACGGGACGCTGTTTATGATGGCAGGCGCCTACACGCTCGCCCGCAACAGCCATGTCCGTGGCGACTTTCTGTACCGGGCCTGGAGCCCGACCACGCAGGCGAAATGGGACCTGCTCCTGTTCATATTGTTCTTCTTCCCGGGCATGATCGCCTTCGTCTATTCGGGTTATGGCTTCGCCAAGATGGCCTGGCTGATGAACGAGCGTTCCGCGGCAAGCCCGAACGGTCCGATCATCTGGCCGTTCAAATGGCTCATCCCGATCACCGGCGTGCTGATGGTCCTTCAGGGCATCGTCGAGGTCGCGCGCTGCATCATCTGCATCCGCACCGGCGAATGGCCGAAGCGGCTTCACGACGTTGAGGAGCTTGACAAAGTCATGCTCGAAAAGGCCGAGCACGGCGATTACGAGGTCGTCAAGGAGCTCGAGGAAATCGGCCAGCGCAAGGGTTCGATCTGATGTTCGGCATGGGAAATCCCGAACTCGGCGTGCTGATGCTGTTTCTGTTCGTCGTGCTCATCATGCTGGGCTTCCCGATCGCCTTCACGTTGATGGCGCTTGGTGTGTTCTTCGGCTATTTCGCGATGGGCGATCTGGTGTTCTCGCTGCTAGTGCAGCGCACCTATTCGGTGATGACGAACGACGTCCTGATCTCGATACCGCTATTCGTGTTCATGGGATATGTGATCGAGCGCGCCAACATTCTCGACCGGCTGTTCAAATCCCTGCAGCTTGCAGCCGGTCCGATGCCGGGCGCTCTGGCAATCGCCACGCTGATCACATGCGCCATTTTCGCAACCGCGACCGGCATCGTCGGCGCCGTCGTGACCCTGATGGGGCTGCTCGCTTTTCCCGCCATGCTGCGAGCTGGCTATGACGTCCGGATCGCATCGGGCGTGATCTGCGCCGGAGGTTGCCTCGGCATTCTGATTCCGCCGAGCGTGATGCTGATCTTGTATGGCGCGACGGCCGGTGTCTCGGTGGTGAAGCTTTATGCCGGCGCACTATTCCCCGGCTTGATGCTCGCGGGCCTCTATGTTCTCTTCACAATGGTTCTTGCGGCCCTGAACCCCAAGATCGCGCCCAAATTGCCTCCCGAGCAGCGCAACGTGCCGCTTGGGACGGTGCTGTGGTCGCTCATCACCTCGTTCATGCCGCTGTTCGCGCTGGTCGCCGCCGCGCTGGGATCGATCGTGTTCGGGCTTGCGACGCCGTCGGAGGCGGCGGCTATGGGCTCACTCGGTGCGCTGATCCTTGCCGTCGTCTACGGCGCCGACTATTCGCGGACCTGGGCGTTGCGGCTGGTCCAGGTCTACGGCGCGCTTGCGGCCCTGCTGCTGCTGTATCTGATCGTCTGCGGGTTCACCGCCATGAATGTCGACCGGCGCGTGCTGATGATCATGGGCTTTGTGACCATCGGCGTCGGCATCGTTCTGATCCCGCGCAGCACCTTTGACTTCACGCAGTTGAAGGATTCGGTCTTCCTCACCGCGCGCACCACCGCCATGGTGTGCTGGCTGTTCATCGGCTCGTTCCTGTTCTCCGCAGTGTTTGCCTATCTGGGCGGTCACGAGCCGATCGAGAAGTTCGTGCTGGCGATGAACCTGAGCACCATCGGTTTCATGATCCTCGCTCAGGCCATCATCTTCGTCCTCGGCTGGCCGCTGGAATGGACGGAGATCATCGTCATCTTCATGCCGATTTTTCTCCCGTTGCTGAAGACCTTCAACGTCGATCCGCTGTTCTTCGGACTTCTGGTCGCATTGAATATCCAGACATCGTTTCTGTCGCCGCCGGTGGCGATGGCGCCGTTCTATCTGAAAGGTGTGGCGCCGAGCTGGGTCAACATCAACGATATCTTCCGCGGCGTGCTGCCCTATCTATTCATTGTCATCATCTCGATGGCGATGCTGTATGCCTTCCCGCAGATCGGCCTCTGGCTGCCAAATTATCTTTACCGGTGAGTGCGGGACAGGGAGACAACCATGACATCCGTGATATCGGGACTGGTCGTTCTGGTCGTCACCATCGGCCTCTTCATTTTCCTGCTGCCGCGCGGCGGCAAGACCCACCGGTTTGTCGGCACCGAGGCAGAGCCATATGTCGCGGTGCTGATCACGGCAGGCGTGGCGCTCAGCTTCACATTGACGTTGAGCGGGATTCTCGGCTTGATCGGCTGACCGCAACAGCCGGACGACTCGATCTTGACCACCAACCCGCTTTGCAACTTTACGGCTGCCCAGGCTGCCACCGAAATCGCCCGTGGTGCCGTTACCGCCGCGGATTATACGCGCGCCTGCCTCGACCGGATCGAGCAGGTCGAGCCGGAGGTTCAGGCCTTCGCGCATCTCGATCCCGAACACGCGATGGCGCAGGCCAACGCGCTCGATGAGCGCAAGGAGCGGGGCATGCCGCTTGGGCCGCTGCATGGGGTCCCGGTTGCCATCAAGGACATCATCGACACCAGCGACTTCCCGACCGAATGCGGCTCGCCGTTCCTGTCCGGCCGCCGGCCCTATCAGGATGCCCATGTGGTGCGGCGTCTGCGCGAGGCCGGTGCCGTGATCATCGGCAAGACCGTCACCACCGAGTTCGCCTATTTTCATCCCGGAAAGACGCGCAACCCGCACGACACCGAGCGGACGCCCGGCGGCTCCTCATCCGGTTCCGCGGCTGCGGTCGCAACCGGCATGGTTCCGCTCGCACTCGGCACCCAGACCAACGGTTCGGTGATCCGACCCGCGGCGTTCTGCGGCGTGTTCGGATTGAAACCCTCGAAGGGATTGATTTCGCGCCATGGCGTCCTTCCGCTCAGTCCGACATTCGACACGGTCGGGCCGTTTGCCCGCACTCTGGAGGATGTTGCGCTGATCACCAGCGTGATTGCCGGCTACGATCCTGGCGATCCCGACACCCGCCCGTTTGCGATCTCGAACTTCAGGGCGGTGACCGCGGAGAAATTCCCGCTCGAGCCGCGCATCGCCTTCGTGCGCACGCCGGTCTGGGACAAGGCGGAGGCGCAGACCCGCGAGGCCTTCGAGCGCCTCGCCGACAGTCTTGGCGATGCCTGCGTCAGGGTGGATCTTCCGGAGCGCTATGCCGAGGCCTGGCAGGTGCATCGCACGGTGATGGCGGCGGAAATGGCGTACCGGCTCGGCCGCGTGGTCGACCGCGGCGGCGATGCCATCAGCGACGTTCTTCGCAAGTTGGTGGAGGAAGGCCGCGCGGTGGGCGCGGTGGCCTACCAGCAGGCGGTTGACGATGCGAAGGGGCTTGCCAGCACGCTCGGCGAATATCTGGAGGACTGCAACGCCATTCTCACGCCTGCGACCACCGGCGTTGCCCCGAAGGGCATCGACACCACCGGCAATCCGGCGTTCTGCACGCTGTGGACACTGTCAGGGCTGCCGTCGCTGTCGCTGCCGTTGCTGTCGGGTGACGACGATCTGCCGCTCGGCGTGCAGCTCGTCGGCGCGCCGCATGATGATGCGCGATTGATGCGCACCGCCAACTGGCTGATCGGCAAGGTGGCGCCGAAGGGAAGGCGGCGCAAGGCGAAGTAGGGCTCCGGGCCCTCGCTTTTCAGCGGGCGGCGAAGGTCACGCCCCCTTCGGTGGCGCGCCGAGTTTCTCGGTGAAGAACGCGATGGTGCGCTGCCAGGCGAGATCAGCGGCGGCCTTATTGTAACGGGCGGCACCGGTATCGTTGTTGAAGGCGTGCTGCGTGCCCGGATAGGTGTGGATCACATAGCTCTTGTTGTTGGCCTTGAGCGCCGCCTCGTAATCGGCGATGCCGGCATTCACGCCGGCGTCGTTCTCCGCATAGTGCAGCATCAATGACGCCCGGATATTCGGCACCTGCGCGGCCGGTATCTGTCGTCCGTAATAGGCGACGCCAGCATCGAGTTCGGGGCTTGCGGCCGCGAGCCGGTTCACCATCAGCCCACCGAAGCAGAAGCCAACGGCGCCGACCTTGCCGGTCGATTCCGGGAGCTTCTTCAGGAAGTCGACGGCGGCGACCAGCGCCGCCAATGCATCATCTTGGTTCAGTTTGGGGTGCAGGTCGCGCGCCTCGTCCTCGTTCGGTGGCGTGCCGCCGACCAGCGACAGCAGGTCGATCGCATAGGCGAGGAAGCCATCCAGCGCGAGGCGCCGCGCGACATCTTCGAGATGCGGATTGAGCCCGCGGTTTTCATGGATGACGAGAACGGCCGGTCGCTTCGCATCGCCTTTCAGGCGGGTGAGATAGCCGTTGATCCTGCCCTTCGGCGAGTCGAAGGCGACGCGTTCGGAGACAAGGCGCGCGTCGTCCGCCGGGACGATCGCGGCCTTGGCGTAGTCGTTCTGCAGCAACGGTAGCAGCGCCACGGCTGCGGCGCTCGAGCCCGCGAGATGGGCCAGCTTGTCGAGAAAGCTGCGGCGATTCATTTCACCATGTGTAAAACGGTCGTACAGATCGATGATGCGCTGGTCCATCAGGTCCTCCCGGCGTTCAAACATGCAAACCCCGCCAGAGCGCAATACATCCGCTGCGCAAAACTGATTGCGCAACGATCAAGATTGCGCCTAGGATTTAGGCAGTTTCCAGCTGTGACATGCAGCCACGGTTAAGTGCTGAGAAAACGGGTTGGCCTGCTATTTGCTTAAAAATGACGCTCAAAATCGTACAGCGGGAGAGTGTCTATGCGACGTCGGGATTTCACGAAAATTGCTCTGGCCAGTGCGGCCGCGACGGTGGCGGCGCCTGCGGTCGTGCGCGCGCAGACCACCTTCAACTGGAAGATGACCAGCTTCTATGGGCCCAATGCGGCCTTCTACTCGACCGGACCGGGCGGGGCGAAAGACCTCGCCAAGCGGATCGAGGAGATGTCGAACGGCCGCATCAAGATCCAGTTCTTCGGCGCCGGCGAGCTGATCCCGGCGGCGGAAGGCTTCGACGCGGTCTCGTCCGGCACGGTCGAGATGAACTACGCCAATTCGTATTTCTGGACCGGCAAGAGTTTCGCTGCGCAGTATTTCACCGCGGTGCCCTTCGGCCTCAACTTCCAAGGCTATAACGGCTGGATGTTCGACGGCGGCGGCCTCCAGCTCTGGCGCGAGGTTTATGATCGCTTCAATCTGGTGCCCTTCGTCTGCGGCAATACCGGCGTGCAAATGACCGGCTGGTTCAAGAAGCCGATCGAGAAGCCGGAGGATCTGCAGGGCTTGAAGATGCGCATCCCCGGTCTCGCCGGCCGCGTCTACAAGGAACTCGGCGTCGACTCGCGCCTGATCGCGCCGGGCGAAATCTTCCCGTCGCTCGAGCGCGGCGTGATCGATGCGGCGGAATTCGTCGGGCCCTATCTCGATCGCCAGCTCGGGCTGCAGAAGGGCGCGAAATATTACTACACCACCGGCTGGCACGAGATGGCGACCGCCAGCGAACTCACCATCAA
>JAEZBA010000328.1 GCA_023430245.1 Pseudomonadota bacterium | reverse complement strand
CCGCAAAGACACCGCCATGACCGACCCGCTGTCCCTTGAGGAACTCGACCGCCGCATTGCCATCCTGCGCGACAATCTCCGGCAGCTGATCGAGCAGGCCGCGGCACGCTCCGGCGCGGCCGACGAGGCGCTGGCCTCGGAGCGGATCGCGCAGCAAAGCGAAGAGCTCGAGCGCCTGACCAAGGAGCGCGATGCGCTGCTGGCGGCGCAAGGCAAGGCCTGACGCGGGTCTGCAACCGCACGTCCGCTGCCGCGCCGGCGGAGCGATCCTGCGACGCGATACAGCTGCCGCTCCGCTGCGGCCTCGCATCGTCAACGGGCCCATCCGAAGCGCACGGCACATCCCAAGCGCCATGAGACCGGACCAAGCCATCTGACCCCTGCCTCGCTTGCGGTCTTTTGACTTTAACTTTCGCCAAACGCACGGCCGGAAACGGATGCATCGGTAACGATCGAGCCCGTAGCGTCCTTCCCCGGAGGCCATCGCCGTCCGGCCGGTTCTGTGATAATTTCAGTGCGTGAAGTCCGTACCGGCCCTTGACACCATGGAGGGTGGAATGCTGGCGGATCGTTTCGAGCGGCTCAGCACGCCGACCAAAATCATCATCTCGTCAGGCATCGTGGCGCTGTGCGTCTGGACAGTGTGGTCCAGCGTAAACTTCGCCGCGATGTAGGATCAGGCGCGCCTCGCGCCGGACTGGAACACGACGCGCGCTTCACCGCGCGCGCCAGCGCCGAAGATGTGTGTGGACGTTACGACCGACCCGTAGGCGCGACGTCGCCGGCCGCGGCCTCACAATTTCAGCCAATAGGCATTCGCGGCCATGTCGAAACTGTCCTTGGCGACAAAGCCGGCCTGCGCGTCCTTCTCCGCTTTCGCCAGCGCGAACAGCGCCGAGCCGGCGGAGACGCAGCCATGGCGGGTCAACGTCTGCTTCCTGCCGTTGACCGACAGGAGCTGCACCACCCAATGCGCGCGCAGGTCGCTGTCGGTGCGCTTCAGCTTGTGAATCTCGAAGATGACAATGGGAGCGTCGGGAATGCGGCCATCGATCTGCGAGAGAGTCACAATGCCCTCCCCGGCCTTGTCGATATCGCAACTGCCTTCGAGCCCGAGCGAGGTGAAGCGTTTCAGCGCCCGTTCGACATGGCCCAGTTCGGCTGCGGTCCAGGGCAGATAATCCGGCACGGGAAACCCCTCATCTCGACTTTTTATTTTTGACCGCCGCGCCGGCGTCCCGATGCTGCGACGCAACCTGAATGGCGTACACGTGTTTCTCCTGTCTTTTCAGAGCCAGACCAATCGCAATCGATTCTGATTGTCGCCAAATCGCGCAACCGCATTGCAATCCGCGTCGCGAAACCGCCACGAACACACGATACACACTCCCCCGTGGAGGAGGGGTAACACGAGAGGAGGACCGTCATGCTACATACATCCGGCGATCCGGCCCGTATCGCATACCCTGTTTTTCGCCGGCCGGCCTGCCCGTCTTGCGGCAACATGCTTTTTGCCGCCGCTGCTACCGAATTTCAGGGACAGGGCAAAATCACCAATGTCTGGTCCTGCGATCATTGCGAACACGAGTTTCGCACCGCCCTTGCGGTACCCAGCGAGAGCTGACAATCGGCAAACCCACCATCAAAAAGAATTCGGGGCTCACCCATGCGGTGAGCCCTTTTTTCATGGAGCACGTGATGACGGCGGCATCAGCGGCTTATCCAACCCGTCTTGCGGCCGCCGAGCTGCCGCTCAATACCCGTACAGTTTCGCCGGATTGTCCACCAGCAGCGCCTTCTGCTGCGCCGGATCGGGCGCGATCTGCGGCAGCAGATCGACCAGGTCGGCCTCGTCGGCCTCGTGGGTGGAATTGGGGTGCGGGAAGTCCGTGCCCCACAGCACGCGGCTGGGGCTCGCCTCCACGATCTTCCGTGCGATCGGGATCGCCTTGTCGTAGGGCGGCATGTCGATCCGCTCCGAACCCGAGACCTTGATCCAGCAGCGATCGAGCTTGGCCAGATCGAGCAAGGCTGCGAGCGGCTTCTGGTCGACGCCCTCCTTGGCCGGCACCCGGCCCATATGGTCGATGACGAAGGGCAAGGTCAGCCCGCGCATCATGTCCGATAGCGGAATGATGTCGGGGGCGTCGACATGCAGCACCACATGCCAGCCCAGCGGCTTGATGCGGCGCAGGATGTTGGCGAACACCGTCATGTCAGGCGAGCCGCCGAGATGCTTGACGAAGTTGAAGCGCGCACCGCGTACGCCGGCGCGGTGCATAACCGGGATATCGGTGCCGGGCGTGTTCTCGTCGAGAATGGCGACGCCGCGATAATGCTCCGGCCGCCAGGCCAGCGCGTCCAGCATGGCGCGATTGTCGTTGCCGTGACAGCTCGCCTGTACGATCACCGCCCGGCTGATGCCGAGATGATCGTGCAGCGCTTTGAGCATTTCCTTCGGCGCATCGTCCGGCGTGTAGCGGCGGTTCGGCGCATACGGAAACACATCGCCAGGTCCGAAGACATGGCAATGCGCGTCACACGCATCCGGCGGAAGCTGAAAGGACGGCTTCCGCCGTGTCGCAAAGTCGATCGCAGTCATCAACGCTTCTCGATGCCGGCTTTCTGGATCACATCCGACCACTTCGCGATGTCTTCCTTCAGACGGTTCTGGATCTCCTGCGGGGTCGAGCCACGGGCGTCGATACCGAGTTCGAGCGCCTTCTTCTTGACCTCGGGATCGGCCAGCACTTCATTCAGCGCCTTGTTCAGGGTGGCGATCACGTCGGGCGGGGTGCCGGCCGGGGCGAAGATCGCGTTCCAGGACGTGACTTCCCATTTCGGCTCGCCCGCTTCCTTCGCGGTCGGGGCATCGGGCAGATAGGCACCGCGCTGCGTTCCCGAAATCGCGACCGGGATGAACTTCTTCGCATCGAGGCTGCCGCGCAGCGCCGCGTAGAACTCCGTTGCCATCTGGATATCGTTGCGCTCGAGCCCGACGAGCACGTCGCCCGAGGTCTTGAACGGCACGATCACCGCGTCGATTCCGGCGACCGACTTGAACAATTCGGCGCCGAGATTCTGGCTCGAGCCTGCGGCGATGGTGCCGATATTGAGCTGGCCCGGTTTCTCCTTCGCGGCCTTCACGAAATCGCCCAGCGTCTTGTAAGGGCCATTGGCGTTGGTCACGAGGATCAGGTCGAAATAGCCCATCGCCGAGACCGGCGCGAAATCCTTCACCGGATCGAAGGGCAGCGCCTTGAACAGGCCGACGCTGACCGCGGTGCCGTTGCTCAGCACCGCAAGCGTATAGCCATCGGCCGGCGAGCCCAGCACCGCGCGTGCCGCGGTGATGCCGCCCGCGCCCGGGCTATTCTCGACCACGAAGCGCTGTCCGAGCTTCTCGCCGAGCTTCTCGGCCACCAGCCGCGTGGTGATGTCGGCGACGCCGCCCGCACCGAATGGCAGCACGATCCGGACCGGCTTGTCGGGATACTTGCCCTGAGCGTGAGCTGGTGCGGCCGCGAATGCGAGAGCCGCAGCGCAGGCCGCGGCGATCATGGTGGCGGGTCGAAACATCGGTCGTCCTCCCTGAAGATGTCCTTGATGAATTCCTTGGCGATTTCGGCGCACCAAACCGGTTTCGGCACCATAATTCAAGCGCCAAGCTTGAGGGCGGCGGCCGCGTTAACGTGGCGGGATGTCGCCGTCGGCCCAGCCGCGCTTGACCCGCTCCCGATACTCGCCAAAAGTCCCGGCCGCGATCGCTTCGCGCGCGCCGCGCATCAGCGTCTGGTAATAGGCCAGATTGACCTGGGTCAGCAGCATGGCGCCGAGCGTCTCGTTGGCCTTGATCAGATGATGCAGATAGGCCCGCGAATAGGTGCGGGTCGCAATGTCGCCGCTGCGTTCGTCGAGCGGACGCGGATCGTCCGCGTGGCGGGCATTCTTGAGATTGACCGGCCCATGCCGGGTAAAGGCAAGGCCGTGGCGGCCGTTCCGTGTCGGCATCACGCAGTCGAACATGTCGACGCCGCGCCAGACCGCCTCGATCAAGTCGTCCGGGGTGCCGACGCCCATGAGGTAGCGTGGCCGGTCGGCCGGCAATTCAGGGACGACGATGTCGATCATCGACAGCATCACCGCCTGCGGCTCGCCGACCGCAAGCCCGCCGATCGCGTAGCCCTGAAAATCCATGCCGACCAGCGCCCGGGTGCTCGCGACCCGCAGGTCCGGATCGTCGCCGCCTTGCACGATTCCGAACAGCGCGTAACCGGGCTTCGCGCCCTCGAATGCGCGTTTGCTTCGCTCCGCCCAGCGCAACGACAATTGCATCGCCCGATCGATCTCGTCGCGCTTCGCCGGCAGACGCAGGCATTCGTCGAGCTGCATCGAGATGTCCGATCCGAGCAGCCGCTGGATCTCGACCGCGCGCTCGGGCGAGAGTTCGTACATCGATCCGTCGAGATGCGAGCGAAAGGTCACCGCTTTCTCGTCGAGCTTGCGAAGCTGCGACAGCGACATCACCTGGAAGCCGCCGGAATCGGTCAGGATCGGCTTGTGCCAGTTCATGAACGAATGCAGACCGCCGAGCGCCGCGACCCGCTCCGCACCGGGCCGCAACATCAGGTGATAGGTGTTGGCGAGCAGGATGTCGGCGCCGGTGCGCGCAACGTCGTCGGTCGTGACGGCCTTCACGGTCGCCTGAGTGCCGACCGGCATGAAGGCGGGCGTCGCGATCCGGCCATGCGCGGTCTCGACCTCGCCGGCGCGCGCGGGGCCGTCGGTGGCGATCAGGTGGAAGGAAAACGGCTTGCTCATCGGGCGGGGTGTAGCAGGCAGGCGTCGCCGTAGGAATATAAGCGATAGCCGGCCGCAATCGCATGCGCATACGCGCGCTGCATCGTGTCCAGCCCCGCGAATGCCGAGACCAGCATGAACAGGGTCGAGCGCGGCAGGTGGAAATTGGTCATCAGCAGATCGGTGGCGCGGAAGCGGTAGCCCGGCGTGATGAAGATATCGGTGTCGCCGCGAAACGCCTGCACCCGGCCCGCCTCGTCCGCCGCGCTCTCCAGCAGGCGCAGCGCCGTGGTCCCGACCGGCACGATCCGCCCCCCTTGCGCCCGTACGTCATTCAAAGCCGCCGCTGTGGCATCGTCGATCTCGCCCCATTCGGCATGCATTTTATGCGCGGCGGTGTCCTCCGCCTTCACCGGCAGGAACGTCCCCGCGCCGACATGCAGCGTCACTTTGTGCAGGGCGATGCCGGCGACCTGCAGACGCGTCACGAGGTCGGACGTGAAATGCAGCGAAGCGGTGGGCGCCGCGACCGATCCCTCCTCGTCCGCGAACATGGTCTGGTAATCGGCGGCGTCGCGGTCGTCGGCCTTGCGCTTGCCGGCGATATAAGGCGGTAGCGGGATATCGCCGCGCTCGGCGATCGCCTGATCGAGCACGACGCCATGGAAGGCGAATGCGAGGGTCACCTCGCCAGCCTCGCCCTTATGCTCCACATTCGCGTCGAGCTGGCCGAGAAAGCAGACCTTGCCCTCGTCGCCGAAGCGAACCGTGTCGCCCTGCTGCAGCCGCTTGGCCGGCTTGACGAAGGCAAGCCAGCGCGACCCGTCGAGCCGCTTGTGCAG
>JAEZBA010000322.1 GCA_023430245.1 Pseudomonadota bacterium | reverse complement strand
GGAAACCGGCACGACTCGGTGCAAGACTTGCCTTCCAGATGGTCAGCCGCAATCGCGGGAGGTACCCTTATTTGCATCATCGCAGAAGAGATTTCGCAGCGAGCGCTGAACCGCACGGGCCCTTCCCTCACAGGTCTTCGAACGATTCCGTCGGCCTCTGAAGATCCGGTTCGTCCAGGTTTTCTAGAATCGCCGCGCGCACCCCATCACGGAGCCGGACGGCCGCGGAAAAGTCACGACCGTCCGGCGCCAGAGGCGCGCCAACCACTACGCTGACTGGCGAAAACCGCGGCCACCATTGGTCGCCGCGCAGCATCCGACGGGTGCCGCGAATGGTGACCGGAATCACCGGAAGGCCGGCTTCGCAAGCGACCTTGAAGGCGCCAAGACGAAACGGCAGCAGCCCGGGCTGGGCGGTGAAGGTCCCCTCCGGAAACACGACCAGCAGACGTCCTTCTCGAGCCAGTGAGCCCATGCGTTCGGCATCGGCAACGCTCGCCGCGACGTCATGCCGCTCTATAAAGATCACTCCCAACCGACGCAGGAATGGGCCCGCGAATATCTGGCCGGCAAGCTCGCTCTTTGCGGCATAAAGCGGCTCGCCCGGCACTGCTGCAGCCAGGACGAGCGCGTCAGCGTAGCTCGAATGGTTCGCAGCAACCACCGCATGTCCCCGCGCCAGGGCTTCGCTATTGTCCACACGGCACGGCGCACCGACCAGCCAAAGAGCAAAACGGCATGTCCTCCGGACAGCCGACCATCGCAATGACCGTCGCGGCAGAAGCACCACCGCAAACCAGGACACAGCCGCCGCGAGTGCGACCACCGTCCACCACCATCCGGCATAGGCCACAGCAACAAGCGAACGGCCCTGATTGGCCAGAAATGCCAAAAACGCTTTCAGCCCAATCCGAACGCGCTGCTCCGAAAGGCTTCTTCGCGGTGCTCTGAGCTTTCCGTTTTCATAAAGTGACTTGGCGGCGCTCCGGCGAACCTTGCCATTCTCGGTTCGCGGGATGGTATCCGGCGCTCCAATGACAATGTCATCGACCGGCTGGCCCAGGAGCGAGGCGGACAACTCGCGGATGTTTTGGCGCAGCTGATCCAGCGACGCCTGGTCAGATGTATTCGCTTCGACTGCGACGACAATCCGTTCCGTTCCGGTCGCACGGTCAGCCGTACCGAAAAGCACGACGCCGTTCCTCACGACCGATGGCAATTGTGAAATCGGCTCTTCGAGCTCCTGCGGATAATAATGCCGGCCCGCCCGGATCACGATGTCCTTGATGCGGCCGGTGATGAACAGTTCGCCTTCCGCCAGATAGGCCTGGTCGCCGGTATCGACCCAGCCATCGCGAAACAGTTCGCGCGTTTTTTGTTCGTTTTCGAAATAGCCCGACGTAGCCGAGGGACCACGGAATTCCAGCCGGCCTGCGACGCGCTCCGGGACCTCTTTGCCCGCCTCATCCGCGATCCGGATGTGGTGCGATGGAAGTACGCGCCCGCAGCCGACAAGTTCGAGCGGATTTGGATCGTTTTCGGCGGCCGGCTTTGCGATACCGTCACGGCTCAAGGCTTGCCGGTCGACACGATCGATCATGGGCCCACGACCGAGCGGCGGAAAGGTGAGACCGACGGCATTTTCTGCAAGTCCAAAGGCTGGCGACATTGCCTCGCTGCGAAAGCCATAAGGAGAGAAACGTTCGTTGAAATGCCTGATCGACGCCGCGCTCACCGGCTCGGCCCCATTGGCGACCATGCGCAGAGAACTGAGATCGAGCCCCTTGATATCGTCGTCCTGAATCTTGCTGGCGCACATCTCGAACGCGAAGTTTGGTGCCGCTGAAAGCGTGGCGCGGTAGCGGTGGATCGCCCAGAGCCAGCTTTCGGGATGCGCGAGAAATGTCAGCGGCGACATGATGTAAAGGCGCGTGCCGAAGTAGAGCGAGCCAAGCCAGGCGCCGATAAGCCCCATGTCGTGATACAATGGCAGCCAACTGACGAACACGTCGGTCGAGTCGCCGTGCATAGCCTCGCCCATGGCGCGGATGTTGGCGAGTAGATTCGCATGACTGAGGATGACGCCTTTCGGGTCGCCCGTACTGCCTGAGGTATATTGCAGCAACGCTGTGTCGCGCGTATCCGCCACGGGGGCCTTCAGCGTCGATCGCACCGACCTGAGATCCGCAACGCTAACGGTGCCTTCCATAGCCGGGGCGTGCGGCATGATTGACGCAGCCAGCGTCTTCCCGCGCTCCGTGGTGATCAGCAGCCGGGCGCCGCAATTGCGCAGGATTCCCGACTGCCTCTGCACGTGCTCCTCAAGCTGCGACAGTCGCGCCGGAGGATAGATCGGAACCGGAACCGCGCCAGCATAGAGAACACCGAAAAACGAGATGAAGAAATCCGTCCCGGTCGGTAGCATGAGCGCAATACGGTCGCCGCGGTTGATCTTCCGCGCCTGAAGTCCGGCCGCAATCTCCCGCGCCGTTTGCGATAATTCGCCATAGGTCAGAGTGGCCGGCTCCGCTCCATCCTGAAGATAGGTCAGATGCGGCCGCTCCGGATGTTGCGCGGCGTGCCACTCGAGGGTCTCGACTAGAGTTCGGGCAGTGTCGGGAGCTGCGACCGGCGGCAGTGCTTCCACGCGGGGCGAGGCATGAATCGCGTCCTTGGAACCTGTGGTCGAAGCGCTCAGCGCGTTGAGAAGGTCGCCGACGGTCTCGGCCTCGTTCAGCGTTCCTTCGGGAAACCGGGTCCTGAAGGCCTGCTCGATGCGCATGAGCAATTCAGCGCGGCTCAGGCTGTCGAGCCCGAGATCGCGGTCGAGACGGCTCTGTACAGACACGTCGAAGCGCTTCTGCGGGTGAATCTCGCGCAGTAGCGTCCGCACAATCTCAATGAGACTGGGTTCGAATTCTGACGGAGGTCGGCGCGCCATATTGTCTTTTATAGCATCTCGAACACTCAGATGGTTGACGCGGATCAACAC
>JAEZBA010000284.1 GCA_023430245.1 Pseudomonadota bacterium | reverse complement strand
GGGTCCGCCGCCCCCCGGCGGCCCCCCCCACGCCACCCTCGAAGGGCGACGGCCCGAGTGTGGCCGTGCATCCTTCGAGGCTCGCACGCAGCCAAGCTCAAACTTGCCAGCGATGCTCGCACCTCAGGATGACGGGCGAAGGCGCTAGCGTTACCCAAACACGTCCTGCAGCACGCCGTCCTGCACCACCACCGTATTGTCCAACGTGATCGTGGTCTTCATCACCGGCAGATCGAAATGCCCGGCGGTGTAGCGGCCGGCGAATTCATTGGCGCCGGTGGAGAACAGGAAGTTGCCCGGCACGGCGCGGATTTCGGTGCCGTTGGTGTCGCGCTGGCCGTACATCGCCAGCGCCTCGTAGCGCGCGCCGGGATTCATCCCCCAGCCGACATGCGACACCGCGTAAGCCTCGCGGTCGCCCCAGGCGGCGAGATACTTGCGGAACATCTCGGCGTCGGTGCCCTCGCCGATGATGTCGGTGATGTAATCGTCCTTGAAGTCGAGCCGGATCGGCTCTGCCATGTAGCGCTTGAAGGTGAGGTTGATATCGCCGCGGTCGAGCACCAGCGTGCCGTTCACCGAATTCGCCTTCGGGAACGAGACCACGATGCCGCCGGGCCAATGCGCGAGCGTGCCGGGCTTCTCGGTCCAGCCCCAGATGCCGACGGTCTGCGCGCCTTCCATATTGACGTCGAGATCGGTGCCGGCGGCCGACGTCACTGTCATGCGCTTGGCGCCCCGCAGCATGCGTGCGGCGTTACGCACCTGCCCTTCCAGCGCCGGATCGGGGCGCATGCGCTCCAGCGCTTCAGGGTGCTCGTTCGAGATCACCATGATGCGGGCGCCGGCCTTCAGGATGTCCGGCGTCTCCGGCGCATGCATCAGGCCTTCCAGCGTGCAGTCGACCACGAACCCGGCCTGGCCGAGCGCGCTCACCACCGGCCCGAGCTTGCCGATCGCCTGGCTGGCGCCGGTTGAACGGATCGGCACGACATATTCGTTGCGCGGCGTCGGCAGCACGATGTGAAACGGCCGCGCGCCGAGGCGAAGCAGCGCCAGTTCGGCCAGCTGCACATTGAGCTGGCGGGACTGCGTCTCGGACAGGATCGCGGCGGTGTCGCCCTTCTTGACCTTGCACTTCTCGAACAATTCGCAGAAGGCGTCGATCCATTTGCCTTCGATCCGGTCCGCCAGCATCAGTTTTCCTCCGGAAATCCGACCAGAAGCCAGGCACGCAGCGCGTTGAACGCCGCATTCAGGATCAGGCCGAGCGCGGAGATTGCGATGATGGGCACGAACATGTCCACCGTCTGGAAATTGCGCGCGGCCCGCACCAGGAGATGCCCGAGCCCGTCGGTCGACGATATCATCTCCGACAGAAAGACCACGATGCACGAAATGACAAGGCTGATCCGGCAGCCGGTCAGGATCGACGGCAAAGCCGCCTTCAGCACCACCGTGAACAGGCTCTTGAAGCGGCTCACCCCCATCGCGCGGGCGGACCAGACCAGCTTCGGTTCGACCGAAATCGCACCCTGATAGGTTGCGAGCAGGATCGGGAACAGCGCGTCGGCGAAGACCAGCGCGATCTTGGAGGAATGGTCGAAGCCGAGCGTGAGGATGAAGGCCGGATACAGCGCGATCTTCGGGACCGGCGCCAGCACCCGTATCACCGGCCGCAACAGTGCACCGATCACGGGACTGCCCGCAGCCGCGATACCGAGTCCGACGCCGACGATCACGGCGAGGCCGAAGCCCCAGAACAGCCGGTACAGCGTGGTCGCAGCATGGCCTAGAAAAACCGGATCTCCGAGCAGGCTCACGAAGCGCCCGAACACCGCGCCCGGCGGCGGCAACAGCGTCGGCGGAGCGATCTTGGCAACGGTCAGATACTGCCAGAGCGCGAGCAGCAGCAGGATCGGGATCATCCCGATCACCAGCTCGGAAAGGCGGGTGCGCGCGGTCATGCCGAACCGACCGCGATCTGATGCACCGGATCGGCCCAGCCGACCACGACATTGCGGAAGCGTTCAAAGATCAGATCGAGCACGAAGCCGAGCACGCCGACGATGACGATCGTGGCATAGACCGTATGGTATTGCGCCAGATCGAGCGAGTTGAACAGCAGATTGCCAATGCCCGCCTGCCGCACGATCATCTCGCTCGTCACCATGGTGATCAGCGCCAGCACGAGGCCCGTCCGACAGCCGACCATGATTTCCGGCAAGGCTGCCGGCAACACGATCCGGAACAGCCGTTCGCGCGCACTCATGCCCATGGCTGCGCCCGACCACAGCAGCTTTTCGCCGACCGCCTTGGAGCCCTGGTAGGTGTGGTAGATCAGCGGCAGCGACACGCCGAGAAAGATCACCAGTGTCTTTGACGCTTCCCCGATTCCGAGCCACAGCATGATGATCGGCATCAGCGCCGCCTTCGGCACCGGATAGATCACCATGAAGAGCGGATTGAAGAAGGCCGCGACCTTCTTGCTGCGCCCCATCATCAACCCGACCGGCACCGCGAACAGGAAGGCCAGCACAAATCCGATGACCATGCGGCGGATCGAGGACAGAATATCGTTGAGCGAACGCGGGTCAGTGAGAATCGCGGGAAGATCGCGCAGAGTCTCGATCGCGGTCGGCAGCGAATCCAGCGCAATCAGGCGCGCGCCGATCTCCCATGCCACCAGCAGCGCGAAGCACGCGATCAGCGGCGGCACGCCCGGGATGGCGGTGAGGTTCTTCATGCCGCCTCGTCCGCCGGGTGGTCCATCATCTGCTCGATGCCGACCACGTAGTCCTGATATTTTCGGTTGACCAGAAGCTCGGCGCGGTGACGCGGCCGCGGCAGATCGATGGTGATGATCTCCTTGATGCGGCCGGGCGAGCGCGTCATCACGATTACCCGGTCGGACAGGAACACCGCCTCGTCGACGCTGTGGGTGACGAACATCACGGTCTTGCGGTCGCGCTCCCAGATGTCGAGCAATTCGTTCTGCAGGCGCACGCGGGTATGGGCGTCGAGGGCGCCGAACGGCTCGTCCATCAGCAAAATTTTCGGGCGGTAGGCCAGCGTCCGGCAGATTGCCACCCGCTGCTTCATGCCGCCCGACAACTCCTTCGGGTAGAAATCGGCGTAGCGGCTCAGATTGACCATCGCCAGCAACTCGCGCGCCCGCGCCTCTGCCGCCTTGCGGCTCTCGCCCTGCTCCAGCAGTCCGTACATGACATTGCCCAGAACGGTCTTCCAGGGAAACAGGGCGAATTCCTGAAACACCGGACCGCGGTCCGGGCCCGGTCCCTCGACCGGCTTGTTATCGACAAGGATCGCCCCGGTGGACGGCGGCACGAAGCCGCCGACGATGTAAAGAAGGGTCGATTTACCGCAGCCGGATGGCCCGAGGATCGAGACGAACTCGCCGTCGCCTACCTTCAGGTCGATGTCGGAAATCGCGAGGTGTGGCCGGTTGCGTTGCGTGTCGAAGCTCTTCGACAGGCCTTCAATCGAGATCATCTTGCAACCAATCGCCAGACATCGCCGGTTATCCTATCCCGCTCGCCCCGAAAGACCGGGGCCGAGAGCCAAAAAACGCTCGATTTCCGCTCGCGCGGAAATGAGCGAAGAGCGGAGTCATATGGGTTTTGACAGGCTCAAGGCGGCGCACGATAGCGGGGCGTTGGAGGGGCGGCAAGCACCCGGAGTGGGCAGCGATTGCGCGCGGGTTAAGCACTTTCGGGGATGCTAATAGAGGGGCGGAGGTGCCCAAAAATTGCGAAAAGCAATTATCGCGGGGGCCTCTGAAGTCCGCCGTCCTGTCATAATGCCGGCCGCTGACGGCCGAATTGCATAGCCGGCCCCCGGCCGAGAAACCGCGGCTGGCAACCTGCTCCCCGGGCAGCTCCGCTGAATGACGCGCCTCAGAACGCGAACCCGTATGGCCGGATTGAGCGACGCCTCAATACGAGCGTGGCATGCCCAGCACGTTCTGGCCGATATAGGCAAGGATCAGGTTCGTGGAGATCGGCGCGATCAGGGAGATGCGGGCGTCGCGCCACTTGCGTTCGACGTCGAATTCGCGCGCCGCTGCGAATCCGCCATGGGTCTGCATGCAGGCCTCGGCGGCATGCCACGCAGCCTCGCTGGCAAGCAGCTTCGCCATATTCGCCTCCTCGCCGCAGGGTTGCCCGGCCTCGACCAACGCGCAGCCGGCACGGATCATCAGGTCGGCCGCCTTCCATTCGGCATAGCAGCGCGCCAGCGGAAACTGGATACCCTGGTTCTGGCCGATCGGGCGGCCGAACACCTCGCGTTCCTTGGAATAGGCCACCGCCTTGTTGATGAAGAAACGGCAATCGCCGGACGATTGCGAGGCGGCGACCAGCCGCTCGGAATTCATGCCGGTGAGAATATAGCGAAAGCCCTGCCCCTCTTCGCCGATCAGGTTCTCCGCAGGCACTTCGAGATTGTCGAAGAACAGGGCGTTGGTCTGATGGTTGATCATGGTGTCGATGCGCTCCATCGACAGGCCCTTGCCGAGTGCATCCTTCACATCGACCAGCAGCACCGACAGACCTTCGGTGCGTTTCTTGACCTGATCGACGGGCGTGGTGCGCACCAAGAGCGTCATCAGGTCCGACTTGTGCGCGCGCGAGGTCCAGATCTTCTGGCCGTTGACGATATAGCGATCGCCTTTCTTCTCGGCACGGGTCTTCAGTTGCAGCGTGTCGGAGCCGGTGGTCGGCTCGGTGACACCGAAGGCCTGGAAGCGGATCGAGCCTTCGGCGATGCCGGGGAGATACTTGTTCTTCTGCTCCTGATTGCCGTGCCGCAGCAGCATGCCCATCATGTACATCTGCGCATGACCGGCGCTGGCCTGGCAGCCATTGGCGTTGATCTCTTCGAGGATCGCGCAGCCCGCACGCAGCGGCAGGCCGGAGCCGCCATACTCCTCCGGAATCTGCGCCGCGAGATAGCCCGCCTCCGTCAGTTCCCGAATGAAGTCCTCTGCATAATCGTCATAGTCTTCCAGCTTGCGCCAGTATTCGCCGGGATACTTCTTGCAGATGGCGCGCACGCCCTCGCGGATTTCGGGATAATCCTCTCCGATCGGGACCGCGACATTGAGCGCGTCGGCGTTGATGGCGTCCATGGCGTTGTCCTTCTTGTTGCGCCGCTTATGCAGTCGTGCGGCGTGCGGCGTTTCCGGGCAGCAGCAGATCGTTGTCCTCCGCCAGCGCCGGCGGGTTCTTGCGGAACGCTGGCCGCGCGCCATCGAATTGCAGCGGCAGCCCCATGAGCTGGAATTTGCCGTCAGCGCTCGGCTGCAGCATCTCGACAGCCTTGGTCTGCGGATGGCTCAGCACCTCGTCCAGCGACTGCAGCGGCGCGCAAGGCACGGAGGCAGCAGCCAGCGCATCGATCCAGTATTGC
>JAEZBA010000111.1 GCA_023430245.1 Pseudomonadota bacterium | reverse complement strand
TCGGCGACCGGCCTGCAATACATGCCCTCATCCAAGGCGAGCCGCTCAGGCGAAGGCCAGACTGCCGATATTGAGAAGACGCTCAAGACCATGGGCGTCAAATGGCTGCGCAAGGTGCGCACCTATTCAGTCGGCAAGATGATGGCGACCATCAAGGAAGCGCTTGCCAGCGCCGAGCACGGCCTGAAGGTCATCATCGCTGACGGCGAATGCCAGCTCGCACGCCAGCGCCGTGTGCGTGCCGAGGATGCCGCCAAGCTGACCCGCGGCGAACGCGTGGTGCGCACCAAGTTCGGCGTCGACGACGAAATCTGCACCGGCGACCATTCCTGCATCCGGTTGTCCGGTTGTCCCTCGCTGACGGTGAAGCCGTCGCCCGATCCGCTGCGCACCGATCCGGTCGCCAGCGTGATCGAATCCTGCGTCGGCTGCGGCCTGTGCGGCGAAGTCGCGCATGCCGCGGTGTTGTGCCCGTCCTTCTATCGCGCCGAGCTCGTGCGCAACGCCACGTGGTGGGATCGCAGCCTGTTCAACATCCGTCGCACCGTGATCGGCTGGTTCGGCGGCCGTCCGCGCGAGGCTCAAATGCCCGCAGGCGCGGTGCCCGCCGCAGCGCGCGAACAGGTGACCGCATGACGAAAGAGCAGCGTCCTGTCACCATGCTGATCGCCGCGCTCGGCGGCGAAGGCGGCGGCGTGCTCACCAACTGGATCATGTCGGCCGCTGCCGATCTCGGTCTGCCAGCGCAATCGACCTCGATCCCCGGCGTCGCCCAGCGCACCGGCGGCACCACCTATTATATCGAGATCTACCCGACGCCCTGGCATGAACTCGGAATGCGCCGCCCGGTGCTGGCGCTCGCACCCGGCATCGGCGACATCGATGTGCTGGTGTCCTCGGAATTCATGGAAGCGGGGCGCTGCATCGCCAACGGCTTCTGCACCCCCGACCGGACATTGCTGATTTCCTCGACCAGCCGCTTCTACGTGATCAACGAGAAGATGGCGCTGGGTGACGGCCGCTTCGACGATGCACGGCTGCTCGATGTTGCCGAGAAGAATGCGCAGTCGCGCATCCTGTTCGACATGGAATCGGTGGCCAAGGAAGCAGGCAGCATGATCAACGCGGTGATGCTCGGCGCCATCGCAGGCTGCGGCAAGCTGCCGATTCCGGTGGAGGTGTTCGAGCGCGCGATCCGGGCCGAGGGCAAGGCGGCGGAGGCCAACCTGCGCGGCTTCAAGGCGGGACTGACCGCGGCCCGCACCGAAGCCACCGACTTCCGCCGTGCGACCGAAGGCAAACGCCACGAGAAGCCGCGCAACGATCTCGCCAGCCTGGAGCGCGAGATCCGCCAAACCATGCCGCAATCGGCACAGGATGTCGTGATCGAAGGTGTGCGGCGGCTCGCCCGTTTCCAGGACGACAATTACGCCCGCCTGCTCCTCGACCGGCTCGCTCCGGTGCGCGACATCGAGGCGCAGATGCATGGCGACGGCAAGCTGCTGCGCGAGACCGCACGCCATCTTGCGGTCCGGATGTCGTTCGAGGATCTGATCCGCGTCGCGCAGGCGAAGATCGACCCGGCTCGCATGCAGCGGATCGAGCAGGAACTGGGCGCGAACAACGGCGAGCCCTACAGCATCACGGAATTTCTGAAACCGGGCATCGAGGAGATGTGCCAGGTGCTGCCGCATCGGCTGGCGCGCCGGATCATCGCGTATTCCGAGAAGCGCGGCTGGCTCGATAAAGTGCATGTCGGCATGTACGTGAAAACCACGTCGGTCACCGGCTACCTGCGTTTCTGGCTGCTCGCAAAGCTGCGCCCGCTGCGCCGCTACATGCATCGCTATGTCGTCGAGCAGGCGCAGATCGAGTCCTGGCTGGCGATGATCCTGCAGGCCGCGCGGCTGTCGCCCGCGCTGGCGCTCGAAGTCGCCGAATGCGCCCGGCTGATCAAGGGTTACGGCTCGACCCACAAGCGTGGGACCGAGAACTTTCAGACCATCGAAATGCGCCTGATCCGTCCCGCCCTGCAGGGCCAGATCCCGGTTCAGGACGCCATCGACGGCATCGCCAGCGCCCGCACGGCAGCCCTTCTGGACCCCGAAGGGCAATCGCTGGCCAAATGTCTGGACGAGTTCGATGCGCGCCTGTCATTCCGCATCGCTGCGGAATAGCCCGCATTCCCGGGCGGCATTGTAACCCCTCCGGCCGTCCGCTAGAGCTAGCGCCGCAAGATCAAAGCCCCGGCCGTTTTCCGCAGCGAAGCTGCACGGAATGCCGCAAGCCGGGGCGCCGTCGAGGAAGCGCGAACACGCATGGCCAAACAGCAAGGTGACCGCGCCCCGATCGCGGCCGAGATTTTCCTGAATACGTTGTCCGAGCATGGCGTCGACTATTTCTTCTGCAACCCGGGCACCGACTTCCCGCCGATCGTGGAAGCCTTCACGCGTGCGCAAGGCAGCAACGCCAAGCTGCCGCAGCCGGTACTGGTGCCGCACGAAAACCTCGCGGTTGCCATGGCGCATGGCGCCTATCTGATGACCGGACGTCCGCAGGCGGTGATGGTTCACGTCAATGTCGGCACCGGCAACACCATCAACAACGTCACCAATGCAAACCGCGACCGGGCGCCGCTGATCCTCGCCGCCGGCCGCACGCCCTTCACCGAGAAAGGCAGCTTCGGTTCGCGCAGCCGTTCGATCCACTGGGCGCAGGAAATGTTCGACCAGGCCGGCATGCTGCGCGAACTGGTGAAGTGGGATTACGAGCTCAAAGTCCCGGAACAGGCCGCCGACGTGGCCGCCCGCGCCTTCGAGATGACGATGACGTCGCCGCGCGGCCCGGTCTATCTGGTGCTGCCGCGCGAGCCGCTGGCCGCGCCCGTTTCGGAGACGCTGTCATCCGCGCCACGGCAATTGCCGTCTCTCGGCCGTCCCGACCCGCGTGCGATCGAGACGCTCGCGGAGTGGATCGCGAGAGCGCAATCGCCGCTGATCATCACGTCGTCCGACGGCGACCCGCGCGCGGTCGCAGCACTGGCAAAGCTCGCGGAAACCTACGCGCTCCCCGTGGTCAATCACAATCCGCGTGTGGTGACGCTGCCGTCGAGCCATTCGATGCATGCTGGCTACGATTCCGGACCGCTGGTGCCGGAGGCCGATCTCATCATCAACGCCGAATGCGATGTGCCGTATTATCCGCATTACGATACGCTGAAGGGCGTCTGCAAGGTTGTGCATGTCGGCGAAGATCCGACCTATCAGCGCTACCCGATGCGTTCGTTCCCGAGCGATCTGTCGATGGTGGCGCGATCGGCGGATGTGTACGAGGCGCTGCACGCGGCGCTGGAGAGGCACCGGCCGGCCATGGCGTCCGCGATCGAGACCCGCCGCAACAAGATGGCCGAGCGACGCAAGGCGCGCGCGGAGAAGACCGCGACAGAGGCGCGTGGCGCCGCAGACAAGATCACGCCGGCCTATCTCAGCCATTGCATCGGTAAGGCATTCGGCACCGATACGGTGATCTTCAACGAATACCCGCTGTCGCTCGAGCATTGTCCGCGCGACAAGGCCGAAAGCTTCTATTCGCTTGGACCCGCCGGAGGGCTCGGCTGGGGGCTCGGCGCCGCGATCGGCGCGAAGCTTGCCGCCCCCGAGAAGCTGATCGTCGCCACCCTCGGCGACGGCAGCTACATGTTCGGCAATCCGACGGTGAGCCACTGGGTGCAGCAGAAATTCAAGCTCCCGATCCTGTCGATCATCTTCAACAACAGCCGCTACGGCGCGGTGCGACGAGCCACGTTATCCATGTTCAAGGACGGCGTTGCCGGCGAGACCGACGGCCGCTTCCTCGCCGATCTCGACCCGTCTCCGCCATTCGACGAATTCGTGACGGCGCAAGGCGGACATGGCGAGCGCGTCGAGCGCCCCGAGGATGTGCCGGCCGCACTGGCCCGCGCTCGCGACGCCGTCATGAAGGACAAGAAGCAGGCCCTGCTGAACGTCATCACTCCGTACTGAAACCGCTCGACCATCCATCGATAACGAGGTTCTCTCCGCATGCGTATCGACGCCTTCAATCACTTCTTCCCGAAAGCCTATTTCGAGCGCCTGCTGGCTAGCGGCCTGCCCGATATCGGCAAGCGCGCCACCGAGTTGCCGGCGCTGCATGACATCGAGCATCGCCGCAGGATCATCGGCGGCTTCAAGGACTACAAGCAGGTGATCTCGCTGGCCGCGCCCTCGCTCGAACAGCTCTCGAAGGGCGATCCCGATCTCGCGGTCGAATATGCGAAGATCGGTAACGACGGCATGGCCGAGCTGTGCCAGAAATATCCGGACGAGTTTGCCGGCTTCGTCGCGCAGACCCCGCTCACGGCGAAGGATGCCGGCGTCGCCGAGACCACCCGCGCCATCAACGAACTCGGCGCCTGCGGCACGCAGATTTTCACCAACGTCAACGGCAAGCCGCTCGACCGGCCGGAATTCCGGCCCTTCTTCGCGGCGATGGAAAAGCTCGACAAGCCGATCTGGGTGCACCCCTCGCGTGCCGCGAACTTCCCGGATTATCTCGACGAGAAGAAGTCTCTGTATGAAATCTGGTGGACCTTCGGCTGGGCCTATGAGACCGCGGCGATGATGTCCCGCCTGGTGTTCTCGAAGATGCTGGACGACATGCCGAAGCTGAAGGTCATCGTCCATCACTTCGGTTCCATCGTGCCAACGCTGGAAGGCCGCATCGGACCGGGCTGGGATCAATTCGGCGCCCGTACCTCGGACGAGGATTACGGCGCGCTGCTCAAGAGCCTCAAGAAGCGTCCGCTCGATTATTTCAAGCACGACTTCTATCCGGACACCGCGACCTTCACCTCCGAGGGCGCGATGAAGATCGGCTTCGGCTTCTTCGATTTCGACAAGGTGATCTTCGCGTCGGACTGCCCGTTCGATCCGGAGAAGGGCACGATGTATATCCGCGAGACCCTGCGCATCCTCGACGAATACGGCATGCCGAAGGAAGACCTCGACAAGGTCTATTACAAGAACCTGGAACGGATCACCGGCAAGACCTTTGTGAAATAGCCATTCCGGCCGCAAGAAGCCGACCACTGAAGACTTCGCCGGGCTTGTCCCGGCGTTTTCTTTTGCGGGCGACGTCGCCTGTGAACGCCGCCCCCAAAACTCATGCCTGTGCCGTTTTGTTCTGCTAGCGTGCCCGCCACCATGGATGCCTCACACAAGCCAACACCGGGCGAGGCCGCGCCCGACGCAGCGCCCGTGACGCCAAAGGCGAGCGACGATGTCGCTCGCGTCACGCCGATGATGGAGCAATTCATCGAGATCAAGGCCGCCAATCCGGACTGCCTCTTGTTCTACCGGATGGGCGATTTCTACGAGATGTTTTTCGAGGACGCCGAAATCGCCTCGCGCGCGCTCGGCATCGTGCTGACGAAACGCGGCAAGCATCTCGGCAACGACATTCCGATGTGCGGCGTGCCGGTCGAACGCTCCGACGAATATCTTCACAAGCTGATCGCGCTGGGGCATCGTGTGGCGGTCTGCGAGCAGCTCGAGGACCCTGCGGAAGCCAAGAAGCGCGGGGGCAAGAGCGTCTTGCAGCGTGGCGTGGTTCGCCTCGTCACCCCCGGCACGTTGACGGAAGACACGCTCCTCGATGCCCGGCGCAACAACTATCTTCTTGCGCTTGCACGCGCTCGCGCCTCGTCGGTGGAAGATCAAGGCCGTTTCGCGCTGGCCTGGATCGACATTTCGACCGGCGAGTTCAAGGTCACCGAGAGCGACGCGGGTCAGCTCGCCGCCGAAATCGCCCGCATCGACCCCGGTGAGATCATCGTTTCCGACGCACTCTCTGCCGACGCGGACACCGCGCCCCTGTTGCGCTCGTTCGAACATGTGATGCCGCTGACTCGCGACGTATTCGATGGCGCGACAGCCGAGCGGCGGCTCGTGGACTATTTCAAGGTGACGACGACGGAGGGCTTCGGACCGCTGACGCGACTCGAGCTGACCGCGGCTGCCGCCTGCGTCACCTATGTCGAGCGTACCCAATTCGGCAGGCGGCCGCCTTTGTCGCCCCCGTTACGCGAAAGCGCCGGCGCGGCACTGGCGATCGATGCCGCCACGCGCGCCAATCTCGAACTGATCCGCACGCTCTCGGGCGAACGGCGGGGCTCGCTGCTGGCGGCCATCGACCGGACGGTCACCGCGGCCGGCTCGCGTCAACTGGCGCAACGACTCGCGGCTCCGCTCACCGACGCGGAGGCCATCGACCGCCGGCTGGATGCGGTGGCGCTGTTCGTATCCGATCCCGCTGCACGCGGCGACATGCGCGCGAGCCTGAAGTCCGCGCCCGATCTGGCGCGCGCGCTGTCGCGGCTTGTCATCGGACGCGGCGGCCCACGCGACCTTGCCGCGATCCGCGACAGTCTTGCAGCCGCGTCGAACCTCGCGGCGCAGCTCTCAGGCCTCCCCGATCTCCCGCAGGAGATCATGGATATCGCCCGCGGATTGGGACGACCCGCGCAGGGCCTGCTCAGTGAATTGTCGGCGGCGCTCGCCGATGAATTGCCGGCTCTCAAGCGCGATGGCGGCTTCGTCCGCGAGGGCTATGACGGCGCGCTCGACGAGACCCGTGCGCTGCGCGACCGCTCCCGCAAGGTGATCGCGCAATTGCAAGCCGGCTATGCCGAGGAGACCGGCATCCGCATTCTCAAGATCCGGCATAACAACGTGCTCGGCTATTTCGTCGAGGTCACCGCACAGCACGGTGATAAGTTGATGGCCGCACCGCTGAATGCGCGGTTCATCCATCGTCAGACGCTCTCCGGTCAGGTGCGCTTCACCACCACCGAACTCGGCGAGCTGGAAGCGAAAATCGTCAGCGCCGCCGACCGCGCGCTCGGACTCGAAATCGAGATATTCGACCGGCTGGCAGCGCAGGTACAGGCGGCGAGCGACGACATCATGGCGGCAGCCGGAGCGCTCGCGGCTCTCGACGTCGCAACCGCGCTGGCGGCGCTGGCGGTCGAACGCGATTATGTGCGGCCGACTGTCGACCGGTCACTGGCCTTCGTGATCGAAGGCGGACGCCATCCGGTGGTCGAACAATCCCTGAGCGAGCCATTCATCGCCAATGACTGCGACCTGTCCGCCCCGCCGCCGAAAGCGGGTCAGGAATCCGGCGAGACCGGCCGCATCTGGCTGCTCACCGGGCCGAACATGGCCGGCAAGTCGACCTTCCTGCGTCAGAATGCGCTGATTGCGATTCTTGCGCAGATGGGGAGTTACGTACCGGCACGCCGCGCGCGGATCGGGATCGTCGACCGGTTGTTCTCGCGCGTCGGCGCCGCCGACGATCTCGCCCGCGGCCGCTCCACCTTCATGGTCGAGATGG